>JABIXH010000232.1 GCA_018664975.1 Nitrospina sp.
CTTGAGCGAGATTTAAAATAGAGGATAAGCATGTAGACGCCTTTGATTGAAACCTTTCGGACGGGGGTTCGATTCCCCCCGCCTCCACCAATTTGACATCCCAGGAAATCCAATAGAGTCCATAACCCAGCTATTTTGCTGGGTTTTTTGCTTTTACCTGTCCAGAGTTGCCCCATAGAGTTTATTGACATCCGGGGGCAACTGGGGGCATAATTGGGGGCTACTGGCCTGCCCCAAAAAGGAGTTGCCCCCATGTCTCTAACCAACACCACAATCCTAAACGCCAAGCCCGGCGATAAAACTATTAAGCTATACGATGAACGCGGCCTATATATGGAAGTCTCCCCGAACGGTGGAAAATGGTGGCGTTTAAAGTATAGATTTAATGGAAAGGAAAAACGCCTTTCCCTTGGCGTTTACCCTGACGTGACTTTGAAGGTGGCAAGAGAACGACGTGACAAATCCCGCAAGTTGTTAGCAGATGGTATTGACCCAAGTGAAAATCGTAAAGCTCAAAAGTTAACAAATAATGGAGGAAACAGTTTTAAAGTTATTGCAAGGGAATGGTTCGCTAAATACTCGGCAAACTGGACCACAGATCACGGCGGCAGGATTATCCGTCGTCTTGAACGAGATGTATTCCCTTGGATCGGTGACAAACCGATTGCCCAGATAACCGCACCGGAACTGCTTTCCGTAATACAGCGAATTGAAAAACGAGGTGCTCTTGAAACCGCGCACCGTGCTTTAGGGAATTGTGGACAGGTCTTCCGTTATGCCATCGCTACCGGACGTGCCGTGCGCGATGTCTCCGGAGACCTTCGTGGCGCACTCCCCCCGGCAAAGGGCGAACACTTCGCCGCCATTACCGAACCCAAACAAGTAGCAGAAATATTGCGGGCAATCGATGGCTATGAAGGTTCACTCACAGTGCGATGTGCTCTGCGACTTGCCCCATTGGTATTTGTTCGGCCCGGAGAATTGCGAAAAGCCGAATGGACGGATATAGATTTTGATAAAGCTGAATGGCACTACATGGTGACCAAGACCGACACTAAACATATTGTTCCTTTATCTCGGCAAGTAGTGGAAATCTTAAAGGAGTTACAACCTCTGACCGGAAACGGACGCTATGTTTTTCCGGGAGCGCGCAGTAAAGAACGACCTATGAGCGACAACGCTATCCTTGCGGCCATGCGGCGCATGGGTATCAGCAAAGAAGAAATGAGCGGTCACGGGTTCCGGGCCATGGCAAGAACCATACTGGATGAAGTATTAGGAGTTCGTCCCGACTTTATCGAACACCAACTGGCCCATGCTGTGCGCGATCCTAATGGACGAGCGTATAACCGGACGGCCCACCTTCCCGAGCGCAAGAAGATGATGCAGGACTGGTCAGATTATTTGGACAAACTAAAAGCTGGCGCGGAAGTTATTCCTCTTCGGCGAGGAGCTTGATTGTTTGCTACATCAAGAATGAATAGTAGATAGTTATCATCCCCCCGTAAACAGTGACTTCAGATAGGAGGCTTCAGACCATGACAATACACAATGCCGAAAATGAGCAGATAGAAAAAAATAGAAAAGCAGAAAGACGATCAAATCAGGAAGTTCGGTTATAGCGGTTGAACTGGCATTGTTCCCAGACAACGAAGGCTATGAGGTAAAAACGGCCTTCCTTGAGGATGCGGAGCGGATAGAAAAAATGGAATTGCTTCTTAGTCGCGGTGCGCAGTCAATAACGACAACCGGGCCTGAACAACCCGACCCCTTCTCGGCGAACGCCACTGGGAAACCGTCCAGCCAGAGCGAACCATGCGCAAAGGGTCAAAGCAACACTGAAACCAGTATAGAACCTGGGACCAACAAGTTCAAGAATATTGATACCGGTAATACCGACAAACCCCTCGGGTCTTAGAACGCAGAGGAAGGAGCACCAAACTATGACAACACACAATGCCGGTAATGAGCGAATCAAGCGCCGTTACTTTTCTTTTTTGAAGGAAGCAAAGCGCCAAAGCGAAGCAACGGTGGACGCTGTAGCCAAAGCCCTTAACCGATTTGAGGTTCAAAGTAAATATAGGGACTTTAAGAAGTTTCATTATGAACAGGCGGTTGCATTCAAGAATCACCTTGCCGAACAGAAGAACCAACAGACTGGAAAAAATCTGAGCAAGGCAACCCTGCACTCGACTCTCGCAAACCTTAAAAATTTTTTCCAATGGCTTTCCGGTCAGTCTGGTTACAAATCCCGCTTTCACTACTGCGATGCTGAGTATTTCAATATATCCGATAAAGACATGCGCGTCGCAACAACGCGCCGGGAACAGAAGTCCCCAACTCTGGAACAGGTGAAGCATGTCATTTCAACGATGCCAGTAGGCACGGAGACTGAAAGAAGGAATCGCGCCCTCATCGCGTTTACACTTCTCACTGGTGCGCGGGATAGTGCCATTGCGTCAATGAAGTTGAAGCATGTAGATTTAAACGCAGGAAAGGTTGAGCAGGATGCCCGCGAGGTGAAGACAAAATTTAGCAAAACCTTCACGACCTTCTTTTTACCCGTCGGGGATGAGATTAGAGAAATCTTTGCTGACTGGGTAACGTATTTGTGCGGGGAAAAGCTCTGGGGTAATGATGATCCGCTGTTTCCAGCTACACTTGTGAAGGTCGGGGTCAACCATCAATTTGAAGCGGTCGGCTTGGATCGTAAACATTGGAGCACTGCCACGCCGATTCGTAAAATTTTTCGTGATGGATTTGAGAGTACCGGTCTACCTTATTTCAACCCCCACAGTTTCAGAAATACTTTAGTTAGGCTGGGGGAAACTGTTTGCCAAACCCCGGAGCAGTTTAAGGCATGGAGTCAGAACCTTGGCCATGAGAAGGTACTGACAACTTTCTATAGCTATGGTGAGGTAGGGAACCACCGGCAAGGCGAAATAATTAAAGGCTTGTCTACCCCACATCAAAAAACTATGAATCAGGATGCGATCGAACTTGCCAAGGCTGTGCTACGCCAATCAGAATGAATATTTTGGGGCAACTTTGGGGGCATCTCATAAACTGTCAACTCAAATAACCTTTTAAAAATATAAAGTTATAAAACCTATTCAGTAGTCCCCGCCCCACCAAAATCCCTTATTTTATATTTAGTTACAAGGGTTGGCTGCTAGTAAAACGACACTGTGTCCAACGATGTGTCCAAAAGGTAGCCAAGATGAATGCAAATCATGAAACAGTAAAACCTCGTTACACATTCAGTTGACGGGATACAATATCTCTACGCAACTAACCCCACTATTTGAAGTGGCATTGGTCACAATCGTTTTTTACACTAAATGCCACCTCACCGTTGTGGCAAGCTCCGCAGAACTTACCTTCTTCCATAGTTTTCATTGTCATAGCGTTCCTGAAATCCGCGCGACCTATTCTCATTTGGAAAATTTTAGTATGACAATCCGTACATGTATTCCCATAACTCGCATGCACGCTGTGGCTAAACAGAACGTGCTCTAGTTTCCCAGTATCCCTGTAATAAATTCCCCCTGGCATACGTGCAGAGGTAGTCTCAGGAAGAGTTGAGAAAATGGCGAAAAGAACCAGCAAGAGAAGACTCAAGCGCATTACATTTTTTTTCATACTATTTTTACTCTTGATAAAATTTCAGGTGAATATTAAAATTTATAAGTTTTAGTGATTGAAAAGAGAATAACATTTTCTACGTTTTAATTTGCGAAATTCCAAAGTGCTCCCAAAAACTGATGGTTCTCTAGTTACGCTCGCCGGGGAGGACCCTAATGTTGTCTGACATGTGATATTTTGTTTTATTTTCAAGAGAAAGCAGGATGCCTAAACCCACAACGCCAAGAAAGAAAAGGGGTGCACAGCATATACCGTTATACCCTTTAGATTCACCGTAGTACCAAAGTGCAACAAGTAGAGAAACAGCATGGACAAGGAAAATGGTCACCGCTAACGGATTTTCGCCGTCCCAAAAATTGCCGTCAATACTTTTTTCTGATACCAGAAAAATTAGGCTGAATAATGAAATCAGACAAATGCCCCCAGCAATATTAGAAATGTTTTCGTATTCTTTTTTGTTGGGATCAATTATCAAATGTGGAGCTGACAAATTCGCCGCTTCGTCAGACTCCTTTATATAGGTTCGCCAGAAGCGTCTAATGATAATAAATAGAGGATATGCCAAACCAATTCCACAAAGTATGAACATGAATGACCCATACGACTTCTTAACGACAAGCACGAGGAACATTGCTGGTAATAAAATGAAATACAACTTTTTAAATAACCCTTACATTGGCATATTGGCACCTGAGTAGTTATTTGCATAATGGCTTGATCACAATTATTCTTTAGGTGACTTGGGCGCTTCATCTCCAAACCAGCGTTTTTTATCTGGGTTTAACTGGTTAATTACATAAACAAGGCGTTCTCTATCTTCAGGTCGAATGATTATCTCGTCAAAACCCCCGTATGTGGATTGATGACCAAAAATATATTTAATGGCTGTCCAAATACGGCGAAATATTCCTTGCTGGACGGAAAGGTGAATATTTAAATAAAGAACGTTATCTTTATCGTCGTAAAAGAAAAAGAACAAATGCTCGGGAAAAGAACATTCACAAAGAAAATAATCTGTTTTTAGTTGTTCATTCATAATATTTAATTTAGCAGTGGCAGGATTTGAACCTGCTACGGGACTTCAGTAGATTGGCAGAGTCCCACCGTGTTAACACATCGTAGGGTCGTCCCGTGGAAGCGTTCATCCACAGCCTGCCGTATCAACCGGCCAATCATTTCCGAGTGTGTTTCCACCACACTGCCCTAATTTCCCCGGATAATTACAGGTCGTCAAAATCGCAATCGTTGCAGGAATCCCCGTCGTTGAGAAATAGCCCTCCTGTAAAAGCCCCAATCAAGAAGTAAAGCAGGCGGACTGGGGAAGAAAGCAAGCTCGCAACAAAACCCAAAACAACCCGCAAAGCAGTGCCCAACAACCCAATTAGGATTATTCCCGCCAGGATAGCTAAGCCCACAATAGATTCGCCCATGACCGCCTCCTGCAATTAGGTTTTCGAGAACCCATATCTTTTTTCTTGCACAATTGATGGATTCATTATATTCTTTTAAGAATATAATGTCAAGAAGGATATTCTGATATGAATAGAGGCACCGAGAGCTACCCAAACCCTGAGATGGGGAAAAGAGTGCGATCCATTCGTGGAACCGTAAATCAAGGGGAGTTTGGGAAAAAAGTGGGCACCTCGCAAGGGAATGTTTCCAAAATCGAGAGGGGGATGATTCCTTATGGAAATATTCTTTTACGAATTGCTCAACAAGGGGAAACCACCATTGAATACCTGTTGACCGGGGCACGTCCGGTCCGTGCCTCCATCGTTTCGCATGATGAGAAGAATCTTCCTGCAGGGTTGACGCTTATCAAAAAACTGAAAGGACCGGCAAGCGCCGGAGCGGGCCTGGTGCCGAACGATGAAGTGGATGTTCAACTTGCGTTTCGCGATGATTGGCTGACCAAGTTTGGTGGACCGGAAAAGCTGGTCGCGATGGTCATTGAGGGCGACAGCATGGAACCCACCTTAAACGACAAGGACGTTGTGGTGGTAAATAAAAATATTTCCGCAGTTCAATCTGGCGGCGGGGTTTACTCCCTGGTCTGGCAGGGAAAACGAATGGTCAAAAGACTTCAATTCAATCCAAAAACAAAAGTCGTGAAGATCAAAAGTGACAATCTCAAATATGACGATTTTGATTCTTCATTAAAAGATATAAAAATTGAGGGCAAACTCATCTGGTTCGGACGCGAGATGAAGTGAAGGCTAAACCCAGAAAAAGAAACTGCCCAAAGTGTAACTCATTGCATATAGCCCCAATTGTTTATGGATACCCGGATGCAAAATTAAAAGAAAAATTCAAACAGGGGAAAGTTGTCAGCGGTGGTTGTGAGGTTTGGGGAGGAGAGCCCAATTGGCACTGTAAGGGTTGTGGAGAGGAATTTAATGATGGGAGTGACCCCCACAACTTGCGTTGAATAAAATATTGGTTCTGGAGAGGCGCTGGTGGATGGAGGAAAACCATAGAAACTTAGGGGTGTTGCAAACGCAGGTTGTCGGCATCCAACATTATGATGGGAATCTCAAGGAAAATGAGACGGTTAAATTTAAACGAGACCCCAGCAACCCTCACGACAGAAATGCAATCGAAGTTCACAACTCCATTGATAAAATGGTGGGACATCTTCCTAGAGAATATGCCGAGTTTCTTGCCCCCTTAATGGACCAGGACAGAATAATTCTAGAGGGAACAGCGGGTCTTCATGAGGAGCGTTGGTACATTCCCTTAAATATAAATGTTTCACTGTCCCGGAAAGGAGAGATAATTTTTATTCCGGTGGAAGAGCATGATCCCGCTTCCACCGCCCACCAAAAGGTTCTTGAATTATTTAACGAATGGGGGAGAGTGAGCGAAAGAAGACAGCATGAAATAATTGCAGCTTGTAAGGAATTTTTCAGCAACGATATTCATCCAGAAACACTCTTGCTTATGCGACTGATGGGGGTAACGGAAGACGATGATATCGAGGAAGATTTTTATGAAGATGCCCCTGAGGTATCCATTCTGGAGGTAATGTCTGAATTGGAAAACTATCAGGAGTATTTAAATTTCTTTAAGAAAGAAATTGCGGATTCAGATCGGGGCAAGACCACCCATGAAATGGCGAAACTTAAATTCATTCAAAAATACGGAGAAGACAAACAACAGTTTATGTTGAGAGCAATCCTTAATGAATTAATTGAAGAAATTCTAAGAAAAAAAGAATGACTATCCGTCAATCACGGGGGCAACTCATAAAAATCCCATCAATCAACATCTTTAATTGTTTATACTTATAAAGGCTATTCGATAGTCCCCGCCCTATTAACCCCTGGTAGGGGTTCCATCTTATCTCCACCATCGTTACATGCCCCCAGGCAACTGCCCTCTCTGACGCTTGGTAGCAGGGCAGTCAAGGCAGTCTGGGTTTCCGCTTCATAACTTCACAGAAGGTTTCATTGCGTTAAGACTTCTTGATTAAATTTAATCAGGTCTTAAACAGGAAACTACTATCAAAGGCAGTTAAAGGAGGGTTGATAGAGAAAATAATAATCCCGCCGCAATTGGCGGGACTCTATGACTCTATCTTTCTACAAGCTATTTTTCTTTTCCTGAATTTCAGCTCTTCTGACTTTCGCCAGTTTTCCGAGTTCACCTAATGCTTTACGAGCACGGGCGGCGGCGGCTTTTATATTTTTGGCCTCAAAACTTTCACTTTCGGCCAGATAATTTTCATAAGCAGAAACAATTTGTTCATGCGTTGCCATATTCTACTCCCACTATTTAAGATTGATTAGGTATAAAACTAATAAAGAATTACCACACTACCTCTGATCGATCAAACATAATATCGAAAAATTTTCTTGCTTTACCTATCTGGATATCATGATCAACAGGTGCTTTTTACTTGGATTATTTTGTTGCTAATTTTTTAAAATACCATTTTTATATCTGGGGTCCTTCACAAAATCGATACAGGTTCATACCAAAAAATCTGTCAATAGCACCGGAATATCAAAACAAAACGCCTTTCCAATTACCTAAACAGTTTTTCTTAAAATCCATTTTTATTTCAAAGCGTTTGCTCTTTAAGAAAAGCAATTTTAAAAATTACCCACATAAAATCAAACATTTTTACCATTTATTGGGTTTTATGTTATATTTCAGATTCACTACATCCATTACATTGAAAGTAGGGATTTTATAGAATGTCAGAAATAGGAAGACGTTTTTCTTTAGACAAAGTTGCGGTCGACCCTCAACTCAGAAACAAGATCTTTTCAGCAGATGGAGATGATCATATTGGCGATTGGGATGGGGAATGTATTGATGATTTGGTAAAAGAAATAGACCGAATTGAAGAACGGAGAGACCCGAATTATTCCAGCCTCCCCCACTCATACAATATCCCCAAGGATTTAATACCAGAGGTTGGAAAGGATTATCCCATTTGGACCTGTGACAAAAAGGGACGGTGCCTGGTAGGTGATACAGGCTCTGAAATTATGACTATTGATGAGATTAGAAATCACTATATAAAAAAATATGGCAGTATTGACCAGTTTAAAGAAAAATTGAAAATTGAAAGAGAAAAATTTGTTCAGGAAATTAAGAATAAATCCAAATAAGTAGTGTTGGTTATGTTTTCTAAATCTTTTGAGCTTGACGACTGAGCACAAATAGAAACTTTGATGGGCAACTTATATAAACATTTAAATATTGTGATCGCTGAGGACGATGAAGACGATTATCTATTAATCGTTGAAACCTTAAAAAAAGTAGAAAATATTGGTTTCATTCATTGGGCAAAAGATGGAGAGGAACTTTTAAAATTTTTGGAATCTTGTGAAGAGTCCGAAAACCCTTCTGAGAAAAAACCAAGCCTTATTATTTTAGACCTCAACATGCCTAAAAAAGATGGCCGTGAAACCCTGAGCGAAATTAAAAATCATCCTACCCGTAAAACCATTCCTGTTATTATTCTGACAACTTCTCAGGCCGAAACTGATATTACCCAAGCTTATAATTTAGGCGCCAACTCTTATATTCAAAAACCTTTTAAATATCAGGATTTCAAAGCTACAATGCAGGCCTTGCAAAATTATTGGTTAAACATCGTAAAACTACCTTCCTAAAGTTGCCATACCGTGAACCAAAAATCTCTCAAAATTCTTATTATTGAGGACGATGAAGATGATGCGTTTTATATAAAAGATATTCTGAAAGAAGGCTTGGGTGAACCGGGGCCTCTTATAGACCATTATTCTTCTATAGGCAGTAGTCTCAAACAACTGAATCCTTTCAATTATGATTTAGCTATGTTTGATTACCGGTTGGGAGAAATAAACGGCATCGAACTTTTGAGGAATATTCGAGGGCAAGGATGTGATATCCCCATCATCCTTTTTACTGGACAAGGAGATCAGGAAGTTGCCGTTGAGGCTATGAAAGCTGGAGCAACAGATTATCTTACTAAAGGAAAATTATCGACGGAATCGGTAACACAATCCATCCGATACGCGTTGGGACTTCACAAAGAAGCTGAACTTAGAAAACAGGCGGAAGAAAAACTAAGAAAGTCGCATGTGGACCTAACGGTTGCCCACCGCGAGCTTCAAACCTCCATGGAAAAACTCAAAACAGCTCAAAACCAAATTCTCCGTTCAGAAAATTTGGCAGGAATTGGAAGAATGGTTGCCGGAGTGTGCCACGAAATATTAAACCCTCTTAATATTATTTCTGGTCACAGTCAATCTTTGCGGATGGAAAGAAACAAGGATGGAGAATTGTGCCATGATCTGGACTCCATTATGGAAGAAATTCAACGTATTACTAAAATCATTAGTAGTCTTTTAAAGTTCTCACGCAAGGGGAATATGGAATTAGTTAAATCAGATATTAGAAAGGAGCTTGATTCTGTTCTTTCTCTGGTTGAAAAAGAAATGCAAATGGATGGTATTCAAATCATTAAAAATTTTCACTCTGATATATTGCCGGTTTATATAGATACAGACGGGATACGCCAGGTCCTTCTTAATATTATCAATAACGCTAAATTTGCAATGCAAGGTGGGGGAGTTTTAACTGTTTCAGCAGAAGCATTAACTCCGGATTCCAGTTGGTCATTTTCTCAAGATAGAGATATTTCAAAACCTGGTCTCCAAAAATTAATCCGCTTGAAGTTTTCAGATACCGGAATGGGAATCCGCTCAGAAGATATGGAAAAGATATTTGAACCTTTTTTCACTACCAAACCCGAAGAAAAAGGGACTGGGCTGGGGTTATCCGTTTCTTATTCCATTATAGAAAAACATGGCGGAAGGCTTGAAGTAGAAAGTCAGCTTGGCGTGGGAACTACCATAATTGTAGACCTACCCTGCAATGAGTTGCTTAAATAAACATTACTTGGCCTTTAATCTATTTCGTAATTAAAACTGATTATCGTAGGAAGTCTAAAAGGGTTGGTTGCAAAATTTGCGCGGTTGCAGACAAAGTTGCCTGGAGTGCAAATTGCAAATTCGCGAGATCCGATGCACTTTTCACAACATCCGCTTCCTCAAGCTCTGCCAGTTGTTCGGAATCATCCACGATGCTCTTCTCAAGAGTATAATTTGATAAATCTATCCGTCTCAAGGAAGCCCCAACGACTGCACGATTATTATTAACGGATGCCAAAGTCGAATCCAGGTTTTCTAACGAGGCCAGGATTGCCAGGGAATCATCTGCTCTTAAAGCATCTCTCAATTTAAATAAAGTGGTGAATACGTTCTTTCCACCGCCCAGACCTAAATTTTCTGCCGTTTCATCCGTTCCCACATTTTTTACAATAGCGACGGTTGAGGAGTCATTAGAATTTACCAGCAGGGAGTTCCCTGAACTATTAATTGAAGCCGTGACATTAAATGCGGAGCTGTCAATCAGATTGATAACCTCCCCAATCGTTGTAGCCGAACTTAATGTAACCGTTCCTGAAGCAGAGCTATTTACAATGCTGATTTGATTTAAGGTTAACCCATCTCCACCATTTAAATCAGAGATTAAGGTTCCCGATGTGATTGATGGATTTAAATCTGAACCTGATAGATTTCCATCTCTTTGCCCCAGTATTCCAAGATCCGAGGCTGTACTGCCTCCTGATACTTCCGCAACAGTTAAAGCCTGTGAGATAACTGAACTTCCATCCGTTAACTGGAGACCTGAACCGGCTGAATTAATAGAAGCAGTTATATTTCCCCCCAACGCGTTTATATTGGAAATTAAACTGCCAATCGTATCCGATGAACTTACTGAAACCGTTCCTGAATTACCCGATCGGTCCGTAAGGGTGAAGGAGCCAGCGGTAATTCCTGAACCTCCATTTAAAGCTGAAATGGATGTGGAACTTGTCAGTTTAGGGTTTAAATCATTTGCTAATACTTCTGATCCTGGGATCGTGAAATCGGCATTGGTGTTTTGCCCTACGGCAATTTGAAACTTCTCTGAATTGCCAAAATAAACCGCTCCCGATGCGCTTTGTTCAAAAGGTTGAGTTCGAAATGCAGTCCCTGCAAACACAAATTGATTTTTTATTTTTATATTTGCCGATTCAAAAATTTGAGAAATTATTTGATCAAATTCATTTGCGGCAAACCCTCTTGTTTCCGAACTGGCTAACCCTCCCAACTCGCTCACCGCCAATTCCTTTGCTCGAATTAGGTTTACACCCACCGACTCCAAAGCAGAATCGCTTGCCTGGATATAAAGTTGGTTGTTATCAATGTTTCTGACAAATTGCTTCGATTGAGAAATACTGGAGCGGAATAAAAGAGAATCTCTAATACCAGCCGGGTCATCAGAGGGTTTATTAATCCTCCTTCCAGAAGCAATTTCCTGTTGTACTTTAAAAAGATCTTCCGTAATTCGGAAAATATTTTGCAGTGAATTAGCTTGTTGCGCCTGGTTAGTAACGCGTGTGACCATCCCTGTTCCCCTTTATATGAAGCATTAACGTCTTAGACTTGAGAAATCACCGTATCCAGAAGCTCATCGACCACGCCTATAAGACGAGCGGCGGCATTGTAAGCTTGCTGAAACTTAATCATATTGATCATTTCCTCATCAATGGATACACCCGATATACTCTCCCGTCTTGTATTCAATTGGAGAAGAATTCCTTCCTGCTGGGAATAAGTGGACTGAGATGAAAAAGATTCAATACCTACCGTACTAACTATAGAGCCATAAAATTCATCAAACGTAAATGTTCCAGAACCTCCTGAATCAACCGAAATACTATTAAAAACCAGTTTCGATTGCAGTCCTACTAATTTCAAGGCATTAGCCCCATCAGCACTGGAATTTAACCCCGCCGCAATTTTATCTGAATTGGATGCAACTCCACTGGCAACCGAAAAGTTTCTGGCGGCACTTTCTGAAACAGAAAGTTTAATTTTATCTCCCACAGCGGGAGTTCCTGAAATGGTAACTGCAAATCCATTTGCCAAGTTAAAAGTAGAGCCTGCTGTAAAATTAAACGTTCCCTCGTTTAAACCCGTGGTCAAGTTTGATAGTGAAAATGAGTTGGAGCCTGTAAAGGTAATTTCAAATTTATCTACAGAAATATTTTCGGGATCTCCATTCGTGGCCGTCAATGTAGCCGAACCCGTATTGTTTGTGTTAGTCACTACAGTTGGTGTCAGGGCACTAAAAAAATTATTCCCTGTTGATCCATCAATTCCAAATCCTTGCTGATGAATGTTGTTAAACTCCTGGACAAACCCAGCAGCCAACCGGTCTAATTTATCTCTCAAGTCTTCAACTTCTGTATCCCGCATTTCCACATATCCCTTGATAGATCCACCGGTTATCGATGAGGTAATATTTGTGCTATTACCCGCAGGATCTTGAACTAAAATATCTTTAAAAGATTTATTATTTCCATTTATGGAAGTTTCAAGGGTATAAACAGTAGACTGTAATACCAGAGGGGTCCCATCACTAAGAGTCAGGCTGATTTGTCCATCCTGCTCATCAACAAAATTCAAATCAATCAGGCCAGAAAGTTCCTTAACCTTTGAATCTCGTTTATCACGCAAATCGTTTGCGCTGAATGTGGTGGGTTCATTGGCATGGATGGCTTCATTTAAAGCGGCTATTTCTTCAGTGAGGCTATTTATTCTAGTCACTTCTACTTCAATTGTTGCGTCAAGGTTCTGCTGAATCTTAAATAATGATTCCCCAAGATTGTTAAATACATTAGCCAGATTCTTCGCCTCAGATACCAGACCGGAGCGTTCCGGTAAGCCAGTGGGGTTGGCTGAAACATCTTGCACCCCTGAAAAAAAACTACTTAAGGTTTGATTAAGACTTTGTCCATTATTTTCACTTAGTAATATTTCAAGTTGGTCAAATACATCCTTTCTAACCTCAAACCTGCCCAGAGCATCGCCCTCACCTAAAATTTGTGAAAATAAAAATTCATCATGGGAACGTTCAATACCCGCCACCCGGACTCCCGTGCCGAGTTGTCCCAAACTAAAACTCCTGGGGTTCGTGGCTTCAAAGTTTACTTCCTGACGAGAATAACCTTCGGTTTGAACATTAGAAATGTTCTGACCTGTAACCTCAATGGCTAACTGTTGTGCCAACAGTCCCAATTTCGCGGTATTCAAGATACTGAAAATATTTGAAGTCATTTAAATAAACCTTAATTAACTAAATAAATAAAAATCCTATTATGCATCCATGCTTACCATTCGGCCTTCAACGCGGCCTTCCATCACCTTACCGTTTGCCAAGTATGGAGAACTTGCCTTTTCATCAGTAGAGTGGATAAAAGCCATTGATTTTTTTAGAGACAAAGCTGAATGGTCCATTATATTTTTTACCTTTTCACTCCATTCATTGACCTCTTTGATTTGGGAAAGTAACTTATTCCTGCATCGAGCTAAATTATTTCTGTAGGGGTTATCTTTATATTGAATCAGTTTCTTTAATGTCAAACTAGATTGTCGAACTTTTAGTTTTTCAGCTATTTTCTTCATTAAACAGGAGCGGCTATTTTCAAGTGCCTGCATCTGCATCACCTGATCTTCTTTTTTAGCTGTGATTTCCTTCAAAGAATCATAGGAATATTTCGAAACAAATACCCACTCCTCTTTCAAAAGCTTTACAAAATTTTCATATAACCTGATTTTTTGATTTAACAATTCCTCAAGGTTTTTATATAACCGGTTCATATCTTATTCTCCCAGTTCTATTTTGCTTTTTTGGCTCATAGGAATTTGAGTAGAGATACTTTCCCCTTTAAGTATTTTATTCTTTCGACTTAAATCGTTATAAACCATTTCACCCATTCCCAATCCCTTTTGCTTTGATAATTCCTTTGCCATTTCCTGATCCATCATTGATTGATACATATCCATAGAGTGGCTCTCTAAAAGTCCAGATTTTGGAATGCCTTTTCGCATAGATTCAAATAGTTTATTTATAAATACAGATTCAAAATCACGTGCCACTTTTTCCATTTCTTTTTCAGAACGCTCCTTGCCAAAATCCGATTGCCTTTTTAAACCCTCCAGGTTTCTTTCTGATAATTGATTAAACAAAGAGTTTTGAATTTGAGCAGACTTTATAGAATCCATATTATCCCCATTAAAAATCCATCAATTTAAATAAATGCAAACACTGTACCAAAATTCAGCCCAAGCATTCTTATTGCGAGGGAAAACCCAAAAACATTTAAAAATAAGAAGTTATGGCATTTTTTTATTGCGTTATCATCGCGCAATGCGGCAGATTTTAAAGAAAGATGAGGAAAAATTTTCCTGACTTCCATACAAATTTTAA
>JABIXH010000192.1 GCA_018664975.1 Nitrospina sp.
AATCGAATAAATCCTTCAAGAACCTGAAGGAGAATCCATTTACAAACCCTTAAAATTTTTCGAGTCAGCCAACGCCCCCAACTTCCTAAAATTTTCAAACGGCTTGCAACCAACCCCATTTCCACTTTCAGACGCTTAAGGTCCTGAAGGTCTTCGCGGCGGAACAACTTAACCCTTTTCATTTTTGAGGTGATTTGATTTTCTTCTGACTGCCTTTTAATCTCTTCCCGCTGATCGGGGTTCATGGCCTCGAATATTTCTCCGCAACTCTGGTGTAATGACGGAGCAACTCCAGAAAGATTTCCTTCAAAATAACTGCGGGCAAGATGGTATTTAACTTGTTCTTCCTCTTTAATAGTAAATTTCAATGCGAACAGATAAAACCTTAATGCCAGCTCATCTGTTCTTTTGTGTAACAAGTAAATGGGAAGTGCAAACTGGATAATATCTCTGGAAAGCTCACTCTGGTTTTCCAAAGCACTCAAGAAGAGCAGTTCCACTTTTCCCGACCATTGCCCTGCCTTCAGAAATAGGCCCGCCAAGTATTGCGTTAAAGTGGGGTCATGAATTTCTTCCTGTTGCACCATAATAAGAAGCAGGTCCATTTCTTCCGTGGTGAGTTCCCTACCTTGATTAAGAATGGCAAGGAGAGGCTTACGAAAACGTGAATCCTTGGGGCTTTGCAAAAAAGCCTTTACATAAATATTTAAGGCCCTTATGGTTTCATCGCCAATAGATAACAGGTAGTCTGCATATAATAGAACACCCAGAATCCTGTAACGTTTTCCCGTATCGGGGAGGAAATAAGATGAGTAGGTAAAGCTTAATAGGTTTTCAAACTGATTTTTAATATCCCCTGGTTCTGAGCGGGGAGGTACATTCTTAAGGCTATGCAGAGCATTAAAAAATCGTTGGTCTCCCACCATTCCATACGCAATAAACCCGAAAAATAAACAGACCAGTACAATGGCCCATTGAATCACTACATCATCAAACACAACGTTAGGAAGTGCCACCTCATGCAGGAAAAATAATATCGTAAAACCCAATCCAAAAATGAGGATTAGCGAAATGGCGATTCGGGCCAAATAAAATTTAAGGGTTTGGTACAGCATTTTTATTGCCTGGCATTGTAGATTGAGAATTTTTTATTATGGTTGGGTCAGGAAGAAGTTCTGTTTCATCGGGTTCCTGTTCGCCCAACAATGCGGGAGGCGGGGAAAGATCCACATCCTCTTTAACTGCAACCTGCAAAGTCTCCAGGGAAAATTCTTGAGCCAGGTAACCCGTCTGCACATCTACGGTGGCAAATTTAATTTTTTCTGGAACAGGAAAATTTACCGGATTTTTTCCTTCCAACGCCTTTTGCATAAAATGTACCCAAATAGGTGCGGCGGCACTGGCTCCCGTCAACCCCTTTCCAGACTTGGTCTGCATAGATTCATTATTATCAAAGCCTACCCAGACGGAAGCAGAAATATCTTTTGTAAACCCATTAAACCATGCGTCCTTAAAATCATTTGTCGTTCCCGTTTTACCCGCGGCAGGATGTTTGAATCCCATTCTCCTTACAATCCTGCCGGTCCCTCTTTGTATTACCCCTTGCATCATGTTCAGAAGTGGGAAAAGAGAATCAGGTAAAAATTGTTGCACCCCTTGATAATAATGTTCAAAAAGCCTGTTTCCCTGAAAGTCTTCGATGTGTTGTATCAAATAAGGTTCGTTATATACTCCAAGGTTGGCGATAACACTATAAGCCGATGCAACTTCATATGCAGAGAGACCTGATGTCCCTAGAGCAAGAGAAAGATTTTTACCTAAAGGACTTTTGATACCAAATTTTCGTGCTGTACGAATCACTTTCTCCGGGCCAACCTCATTGAGCAGTTTTGCAGAAATTATATTAATGGATTTCATCAGAGCTTTTTTAAGAACAATATTTCCCGCAAACTCTTCATCGAAGTTTTTTGGACTCCAGGGTTCGCTACCGGGAATATCAATGGTCAATGGTTCATCTATCACCACTGTAGCAGGCGAATACCCAAGCTCCTCCATAGCAGTAAAGTATACAAACGGCTTGAAGGAGGAACCAGGAAGACGGTTATTCGACACCGCCCGATTAAATTGGCTAAACGAGTAGTCTCTTCCCCCAAGCATGGCACGTACTGCTCCGCTTTTATTTTCAACCGCCACCAAAGCGGCTTGAAGAGGAGCCGCACCCCGCTCCTTGATGACCTTATTTTCAAGAGCCTCCAAATGATTCCGGGCCCCTTTAAAAGCAAACTCCTGATAGCGCGTATCCAAAGTGGTGAGAATTTTTAAGCCGCCAAAATGCACAAATTCCTTCCCATAATCCCTCTCCAATTCCTCCAGAACCTGATCAACGAAATAAAGATTGGGGTCCGATTCTACCCGGGGATTCGCCAAATCAATATTTGACTGTAGGGCCGTCTTGCTCTCTTCAACAGAAATAAGGTTTTCTGAAACCATTCTGCTTAACACATACTTTGTTCTTTCCATTGCCCTTTCATAATGAGAGAAAGGGTTGGCATTATTAGGGGAGTTGGGAAGCCCAGCAAGAAGAGCCGCCTGAAGCAGTGTCAGATCCTTGGCACGCTTTTTAAAATACACTTGCGCCGCCTCTTCCACACCATAGGCGCCACTACCAAAATATATCTGGTTGCAATAGGCTTCAAGAATCTGTTCTTTATTGAAAGTCGCTTCAAGTTGAAAGGCAATCAAAAGCTCTTTAATCTTACGCACCCAGTTTCTCTCAAATGAAAAAAACAGGTTTTTAGATAGCTGTTGGGTAATCGTGCTTCCACCTTGCGCAATCCTCTTTTTACGAAGGTTGGTTAAAAACGCCCTCACTAATCCTCTGTGGTCTATTCCGCTATGGCGATAAAATCGGGAATCTTCAACAGCAATGATGGCTTTTGTGAAAAAAAGTGAAATATCCTCCAAGGCAATAGGATGCCTCTCACCAAGAACCTTAATCCGCTCACCATCCGAAGAGTAGATTTCTGTGGGAAGGCTCAGGTTTATTTGTTGAAGGTTTTTAGGTAATTGAGGTAAATCCTGGTTTAGCCAGAAATACAGGCCTGCCACAATCAGAACTACAACCAGAATTAAAGTTAGCAGTAAAAGATTTATGGAATGGAGAAAACGACCGATCAAGGAGTCTCTCCCTGTGAAGGTAGAGGCTCGTCAGGGTTTGAACCCACTAGATCCACTTTTTCAACTTGGGACATCATGTTATTGGCTAACTCTACTGCCACAGGAATCAAGAGAACCCCCGTGTAGTAGTCGGTGTCATACTCAATTCCAAATAGCAAATGCTGGGCCGGTACTCCAGTAGGCAAATCCGAAACTCCCACACGGGTAACATGATAATTCTTTCCTAAAAACCAACGCGGTTCCGGAAAAACCGCCTTTTGGGTCATCGCATCCAGAGACTTCAAAACAGGAAGAAATTCAGAGATTGGGAAAATCCGGTTTTCGGGGAACTCAGCATCTTCAAGAGTTCCTCTCTTAACCGTCCGTGTAGCCTGCACCTCAAACAAAGTATCTATTGATAAAAACAACTCATGAAGGGGAATATTTTGACGATCAATGAACTGCAAAGTGATCCAGGGCCCGAATCGTTTCAGAAAAACCCTGTCCCAGTTTTTACTCGAGTCCAGTTCAACCAGATCGTAGGAAGAAATAATATGCTCGGACCACTGCCCGGGAAAATCAAAATATAGCTGGAGAAATTTTTCTCGTGAAATAATAAGGGGGAACCCCGGAGATAACCCTTCAAACAAATGCTTGAAGGAAGTAATTCCCAAAGCCGTTTCCCTCTGAAGGTTCAGAGAAGAGCGAATAGACTTTATTTTGGCTTGCGCAACCAGAGATTGTCGGTCCCGCTCCCACATTCTGCCCAACTGAGGCCTTTTGTGGTTTTGCCACTTTAAGTAATAACCGACACTTTTTTCAAACAGGTTGGTATAAAACTCAAGGAAAAGTAACGCGGAAAGAACAATCAACATAGCCACGCAGTGCCATCACTTTCTGACACCAGCAAATTTCACTTAC
>JABIXH010000297.1 GCA_018664975.1 Nitrospina sp.
CTAGAGCTTTTTTGAAATTAGCCTCCGCCTCATCAACCTTTTCAGTTTGCCCTTCACTGACCATTTGCAAGTAAACCCCCGCCAGATTTGCATAACAGATGCTCGCCGAAGTCTTGTCCTCCATGCCTTCCAACACAGCAATGGTTTTTTGAATGGTTTCCGCTACCTTGTCCATCCGCTTCCACTGAAAATAGAATTCTTCCAACTCCTGCAGTTTAGCGATGACCTTGGTGTTTTGGCCCGTTGAAGTGAGGGTTTCTACTTCCGCCAGCAGGGCAGACTCATTTTTCTCCAAATAGGCAGGATGTTTTTTGAGGGATTCAACCTTGTTTTCCAGTTGCTGGATTTTACGTTCATCCTGTTTTGCCAATGCCATAAACTCTTTGGCCTTTTGGTAATATTCTATGGCTTGCTCCAGATTTTCTTGCTTCAGAAAGGTGTTTCCCAGGTATTCATTGTAGATCCCCTGACCGAGAGGATCGTTGGCCTTAATCATGATTTGCAGGGCTTTCTGGTAACTCTCCTCTGCTTTATCCAGACTGCCTTGATAAAAATAAACGCTACCGAGGTTACCCAGGGAACTTTCGATACCTTTATCATCCTTGAGTTTTTCCATGAAAGTTAGGGAACGAGAATAAAAGTCTTCCGCCTTGTCAAACTGTTTGCTTTGAAAAAATATATTGCCCAGGTTACCCAACACATAGGCCTGGCCTGTGTCGTCCCCGGCCTTTTCCATATGCTTCAAAGCCTCAAGAAAATTGGATTTCGCATCCTCAATATTATTTTTCTGCAAATTCTCGTAAGCAAGTTTCTCTAAATTCCTACCTTCTTCCATATTCCCACCTTCTAAAAGTATGAGTTTGTATTTAAAATAGAAAACGTCACCCAAAACACAAAGGCCGCCGCCCATCCCGACCCTGTAAATTTGGAAATGGTGTAAATAGTTAAAATTTCACGGGTTTAGACTATGAATTATAATGGTCATCCTGCTCCCTGTCAACAAGACCCTAGGACCAAATCTGGCCAGAATGCCGTAACTTTATCTTGCGGGTACACGAGGGTTATTATAGATTGATCTCCCACTAGCCGCCGGGCCATGCCCGGAGAGAATGAGGCAAGAACTCATTAAGCCGAGACAACTGCTTGCTAGTCATATAACGCCATTGCTAATCCGCCCCACGCGGAGTGGGCGGAGGTACTCCGCTCGCTAAAAGGAGTTCACGTGAAGAAAACTGAAAAACTGATCAATGCATTAACGGGAGATGGTTCGCTAACCTTTGCCAGTAACCTGGAGTTCGCCTCAGAACTGGAAAAGAAAATCCCCAATCTCGAAACCCAGGAGCACGAAGGCAGTACCCTATGGTTCGAGAATGGGTCTGCCAGCGTTGCCAATACCCGTGTCATCGTCCACGCCACCGGTCATATAGTCTTTTACAACGAAGAAGGCAGGCGTTTCCTCTGTACCGATCCAAATGGACACCCTCTGCATGAGGCCTTATGGACCGAGAATAACGGAGAAATACAACTGGCGCAGGCCAGAATGCAACTGGACAACAAACAATGGGTGGGCATCAAACCCAGCGCCAAAACCTTTCAAACGCAAATCGACATCAGCAGTCATGACGGCTGGGAAAAAATGACTCTGGATGACCTGCGCGAAAAAGCCGCCGAGGCCTGGCGCGTCCCCTTCTCCGAAGTGAAATACTTTTACGATGATGAACATATGATTCATCAGGGAGACGGCAAATATAATATCCAACTCGTTAAAGATGGACTCTATGCCCTGCACGAAGGAAGTTTCGACAAATCGCTTTTCATCAGTTTCATGTTCCGGGTCAACTGGGCCAAGCTCGATTTGATTCCAGTCGTTGAACTGTTCCAGTCAACATTGCCCGGAACCGGCGGGGCCGTGTTTGAATTCATCTGGGGAATCTATAAAGACCAAACGCGGGAAGAAACACTACCGACCTTAAGGTATCGCGGCTTGCCCACTTACCCCTCAAAAGAAGCGTTCAATATTTTTTCGGCGTTTTTTGTACCGCAGGCTCCAGAAGGGAAAGACATTAAAAAATTATTCATGGACCCCATGACCTCACATGAGATCACCTGGACACCGCAGGAACACGCACCCGTGCGTTATTTCGATGACACCCAGAAAATAGTGGTTACGGTGCAGGATGGCTACCTCTACAAAGTCACTTCCTATGATGACCCCATCACTTTTCCCTACACCAATTGTGGCGGAGTGAGAAAACCGCCTATCGAGCGGCAAGTCCAAATTGGAACACAATCGTTCACTCTGCTGGAAGGGGAATTGGCAAGAGAGATTGTTTTTGAATCCATCTGGGGAATCCGTCCTCAAACGTCAGCACCCAAATTACCGGCTAAACCCCCGTTTACCTGGAAATGGTTCTTCAATGGGGAACCCCCGATGGTCGATCCGGTCAAAGCCCTATACACCGTTCCGTTTTATCCAGAAGGCGCGGCAGATATTGATGAGTCTTCCCTGCAACCGATGGTACTCGACCAGATTTTCTACTACATGGAAATGGCCCCGGCCATGGCGCATCGGCTGGAAAAAATAGACCAAGTTCTCATCCATACTTTCGACACCGTGTTGGCCGGTTGCATCGACTGCACTAAAGAGCGCGAATACACCGTTCTCTATAGTGACCCGGAGTTCGCGCAGAAAAATGCACAATTGTTGTGGAACTACGCCTTGTCCCGAGACCAGCTTGCAAATCTGCAGAAAGTTTCATTCTTGGAGGAAAAAGATCATATCGCCCACGCCTATAGCAACCAGTATGGACTGATCTTTAAATGGATTCCATTCCTGTATCATCCCGACCGCGAGGCTTGCGAAAATATGCTCAAAGCTTTAGTGGGGTCGCTCTTGCCCGATGGATACCTCTTTCTGGTTGGACCCCGTCCACTGGAAGGACTGTTTGAACATTATGGATTGGAAAAACTTTATAACGACCCGGTTTACAATATGCCGTTTTTCCGTCAACATCTGAAAATGTGCCCGGAAAACCAGGTCCACCCCGACCTTTGCGTCTTTCTGCTAGAGAAAAAAGCACCGGAAGAGAAAACAGTTATCCAACCTGCTTCGGATCAAGCAACCAGCGAGTTCGATGGCACCCTTCCACAAATGCGCGGATTTAAAAGGCCTAACTAGCGGCGAAGACGCCGCGCCCAGTAAACGGCAAACGCTCGCTTCGCTCCCGAGCCGCTAAAACCTTTTCAACCACAGATTAGTTAAAACTTCCCCCTGATAAGGGGGACAGAGGGGGGTTGCTTTGCCGTCACCCTGAGGTACTCGAAGGGTCTCCGTTTTGTCATTGCGAGTGAAACGACGCAATCCAGAAAAAACCTCTGGATCGCCACGCCGCTTTGCGGCTCGCGATGACGACCATGATTCTTTAGGTAACGTTTCACTTTACTGAATTTTTGCGCGACCAATCGTGTTGGTGTCTGCTCCAAACCAGAGTTTTCGTGTAGGTTTGTGAAAAACCATGTGGCGTACGCTTCCTGCGCCGCTGGGGATTTCTGTGGTGCTGAAAAATTTTCCGGACGATGGATTAAAACCGATCAACCGATTTGGCATTTCCCCCGTTTCCACCATCCAGAGATTGTCCTGATCGTCCACCGCCATGGCGTAAGGGTAGGCATTCTCTCCTGCCGGCAACGGGCGTTGCTGAAATTTTAGGGTCTTCGGGTCGAAGCTACCCAATAAGCCTTCACTATAATCGACGTACCAGATTTTTTTGTCAGAGGTGATCGCCAACCGGCGTGGCCGAGAGGCTGGGTTCGGTAACTCGTATTCCTTTAAAACAAAAGTTTCCGGGTTGACCGTTGCCAGTTTGTTCGTCCCGAACAGGGCTATCCACGGACGATCTTTGGAATCCATAACAATGCCGTAAGGCCGGGCATGAGGAGTTGTAACTTTCACCAGTTTCACTTCTCCCGTTTCAGTCATCAGCTTGCCGACAAAATTGCCTTGCTGAACGGTGAACCAAATATCACCCTGACTGTCAAACACCAGCGTATGTGGATCGCTGGCTTCCTTGTCAGGAATGGGGTATCGGACAATATCTCCTGAGTTTGGATCAAGTTTGCCGATGTAGCCATTACGATTTCCGGCGAACCAGACGAATCCATTTTGATCCACGATCAAGTTATGCGGACCCGCTCCACGCCCCAGTTCATATTTTTTGAAATTCCCGGAAACCGGATCAAGATAAGCCAGGTAGCCGCCTTTTTGGCCGCAAAACCACACCCTCCCTTGTGGGCCGACAAAGGGGTCCCGTGGCCGGGTGTTGTCCCAGGGAACCTTCCACTCAGTTATTTCAACCGGATCGGCGTGAGCCGTGGAGAAACAGCCCAAAAACAAAATTAAAAATAAAAGAGTTTGTCTTAAGGATAGGTTCATCGTTTTGCCTCACAGTACCCGTTACGGGCGCTTAACCCCCTCAACTCCACTTATATCCCTTCGGGTCCAGCGTCATTCTAGTCGCCACCGGCGGCCCGCCGGCGCCGAGTGGCTATCTCATATCCCAACATTTTTTGGGAGCGAGACCGTAGCCTTCGGAATCAGGAGTGTTTTTGACATAGAGGTGAGGCAGATCGCTGGTACCGAAATGCGTGATGTAAAGGTATACATGTTCCCGGGCGTTGATGCGCATGGCCCAGGGGTCAAAATCATCACGATAAAAGTTTTCGTATCGCGTCATGGCTTCTTCCGTGGTCTGTCCTGATTCCGGAGTGTAATAATAATCCAGTGCCAGGTCGTGTTCGGGATTAACCTTCACATCAATCTTATATTCATCGGCCGCAAACATTACCGGCGCATTTTTATAGAGCACGAAAAAATACATTTCCACGGAGGGGATTTTATCCTGATTTTCTATCAGGAACCGTCGTGTGTCTTCGGCCTCTGCTTCCGTTTCTGAAGGGAACCCATAAAAACACATAACATGGCTCCAGATACCCACTCGCTTGGCCTGCTCCAGATTGATCTTCGCGGCTTCAATATCGGTATCCTTTTTCACCAGCTTGATGATGCGTTCGTTGGCGGACTCCAACCCGTAATACAGCGACCGACACCCGGACTTATGCGCCATGTCCCATAACTCCGGCTCCAGCAACTGGGACTCAAAACGAATGAGCGTTGTCCAGTAAATGTCGAGTTCACGTTCAACCATCATCTGTGGAAGTTTAATGAAAAGGGCCGGCGGAAACGACTCATCGGTAAACATAAAATGTTTGGCGTTGAGTTTGTTTTTCAGGAATTCCAACTCTTCAACAATTTGGTCAGCATGCTTGGCGCGGAACTGGTCGATATAACCGGCACCGTGATCGCAGAACGTGCATTTGCCCCAATAACAACCGCGTGTACCTAGATAGGGAACAAGTTTTTCCGGCGAGAAATATTTTTCCCACGGCATACCGTCAAAGTCCGGGGGCGGAAGTTCATTGACTCGTTCCTGATAGGTATCGTTAACATGCATATTGCCTTCTTCATCTTTATAGATGAGATTGGAAACTTCGGACAATTTCCGTTTGCCCGACAAGGCTTCCACCAACCAGACCATGGCATGCTCACCCTCATAGGTAATCATCGAGTCAAACACCTTGCCAAAGAAATGTGGTTTTTTAGCAAACTCGTCTTTGAGTCGGGTGATAATGTTTCCACCCACTGTCACATGAATATCAGGAAAGGCCTCTTTGATTAATGTTGCAAAGGTGATGCCCGACATCAATTGCACCGGCGTACCAATGGAGATGCCCACGACTTCGGGTTTTTCTTTTTTAATGGATCTCAACACCAACTGACGACAGATGTCAGAATAAACATTGACCTGCTTGTCGTGAGGAACTTTTAGAAGATCTTCAGAAACCCAGGGTCGATAAATGTTGAGGTTACTCTCCACTGGATAAAAATTTATGCTGGCAGGATAATAGCAAACCGAAATATATTCCATGACCTCACGGAATGAATTGAGCGCCCACTCGGCTTTTTCGATCTCATAAAAATCAGGCCCCCGCATGATTTTCTTGGCCTCAGTTACCGCACGGATATGGTGGTCCAGGTCGATATGCTGATAGTCGCTGAGCATTTGCATCAACTCTGCGTCTTCAGGGCTTAACCCTTCCTTGCGATCTTTCTCTTGAAGCGCCTTCAACCGGGCCTGGATTTTGCCTTTGATAAATATCAGGAATCCAGACGTGAAAAAATGGTCAAACATCTCCACGTTGATGTCTTTGAGGACGGTCTCTATACCGTTTTTGCGCAGAACCGCGGCAAGACTCGGTAAAGCCAGATAAGGAGCGGTTGGCACCCATTCCGGCGGAAATATCAACATAACCTTTTTCATATAATACCCACTCTCCACTAACTGTAGAAGACTATGTTAACATAACCCTTACCTACCATTTCCATCCAACCGTCATAAACCCAGTGGAAATTCTTTGGAATTGGAAGGGTTAATGCTAACATATTGCCATCACTACTATTAATCAAAATCGGGGTGAGGTGGATAAAGTTCTCTTCAGGAACCAGGGAACCAGGCCCACCAATGGCCCGGTATTAACCGTTAATTGGAGCACGAAATCAGTTATGTCCACAACAGAAACCAGCACGGAAATTAAAGCCAAAATCCTGCTGGATGAAGCAAATCTGGCATTTTCAGAAACGTCTGAACGTAAGGATAGCGCAGGAGAACGGAATCCCGAAGGTTCGGCCTGGGAAGAAGGTCGAATGGAAGGGGAATACGATGAAACCGATTACCAGAAGATTCTCGAATTGCAAATGCGTGCCGCCATCGCTTGCGATGACCACCCTGAGTTGGAAGAAAAAACAGCACAATTATTCGAATCCATCACTCCGGAAAATGCGGAAGAGGTCATGCAGACAGTCTTAAAAGACCCGAATATCATGATATTGGGTAAAGCGGCCGTCACAACTTTTGTCTTGAGGTTCCCCACGGTGCAGTCCTTTGTCAACAAGGGCCACCCGCTGGTACTGGCTATGGACGAATACATGCTGGAAAATGCGGACGCGCAAAACTGGCACGACTACAATAATATCGCACAGGAAAACGGCTGGCTCTAACCCAGCGTAACGCTGGACCCAATGAACAAAGGCTTATTGGCTGGCAATAATTTACCTCGGAAAAAAAACCTTTGCTATCTGCCTCCCAAGTTAGTGGGTAACAACTATGAAGTTTAGACATCATCTCGCAAAAAAAACTTTTAAAGGTAAAAAGAAGAACACCGAACGGGGTGTTGAAGATCTTATCGATCCTGACCAGCGCGGGAACCACTCGAGCGCTGAAATTGAACCAAATCCCCTGAGCCTGGATAGGGAAACCATCACCCCCAAGGAACCCGTCGAGGAAACCCCTCGGGAAATGTCCCGCCGGGATATGTTTTCGTTCGGCAATTTCCTCGATTTTGGCACAGCGGTAGAAGATGAAGCACAACAGTCAGGGAAATCCAAAATCATTCAAGAAGATGAAGAGGTTGAGGACCCGGCAGAATCTGCTGAAGAAATCGAGAGTGTCGAAGAAACTGTTGAGAAAGAACCTGCCCCTAAAAAAGGATTTTTCAAACGACTGATTTCGAAATTCAAATCAGACCCAGAGGAAGAAGAGCTTTCTGACCAATCCGTTCCTGAAACCCAACCCGACTTGGAAACCACGGCTGTGCCCACTGAAGACCCTGCCGATTTACAGGTCAGCAATAACATCTTTGAATTGGAAGAAGCCGAAGACCCGGAATACGATCGGCGCAATTTATTAAGGCAGGGGGTCCACTTTTTTGCCAAGCCCGCCATGGATCATGTCCAGGGTAAAATTGACAGTGTTAATAAAGCAGTAGATAAAATCACCAAGCGGGTTCCTCTGCTGAGACCGCCGGGTGCCATTTCCGAGAAAAAGTTTTTGCAGGCTTGTTCCCGTTGTGATGAATGCATCCATGCCTGCCCGAAGGATGCTATCCTGCGCGCACCCAAGAAAATGGGATTCCTCGTTTTCAATACTCCCTATATTGACCCCATGCGCAACCCTTGTGTTATGTGCACCGACCTGCCCTGCATTTCGGCCTGTCCCGATGGAGCACTGCTCCCGGTACAAGAACTCACTGACGTAAACATGGGTTACGCTATTTTGGACAAGAAAAAATGTCAGGCCTACGGCGACACCTTCTGCCAGCAATGTGTGATCGACTGCCCGGTTCCTGGAGCGATTCATCAGGTGGACGACAAGCCGATCATTGATAAAAATATCTGTACCGGATGTGGTGTTTGCATGCGCTCATGCAGTACCGTTAATATTCCATTGGCAATCAAAATCAAGCCGCAGATGGTCGTCGAATATCAACTTCACAAAAAGCGTACGGAACAGGAGTTGGCCCGCATCGAAGCGGAACAAAGGGCACAGGAAAAAGATCTCATCAGCCAGAATACAGAAGAAGCGAATCTCGAACCTTGAGTTTCTCGCCCTCCTTACCAGATAAACACTTGCAAGTCGGCACTGTTTTCGGTACGTTAGTAGCCTTTGTCCAGAATCCCTAGCTATCCCAAAAATACTATACGAGCATAAATGAACAACGAACGAACACATGATTGCGGAACATTGTCGGATACCCATATCGGCGAAACGGTAACTCTGTGCGGATGGGTGCACACCCGGCGCGATCACGGGGGACTCATTTTCGTGGATTTGTGGGATAAATATGGCATGACTCAGGTGGTGCTGAATCCTCAGATCGACCAACTCGCTCATGAGCACGCCCAATCCATTCGCGGAAATTTTGTCATTGCCGTCACGGGCAAGGTTCGCGCCAGACCGGATGACATGGTGAATCAGAAACTAAAAACCGGAATGATAGAGGTTTATGTCGACACATTGAATATTCTTAACCCATCGGAAACCCCTCCCATATCACCTTGGGAACCACAGGATACTTCAGAAGCCCTGCGCTTGAAATACCGGTTTCTTGATCTTCGTGGGCCGGTCTTGCAACACAATTTGAAGACCCGTTATGACATCACCCGGGTAGCCAGAAATGAACTGCACCGAAACGGATTTATGGAGGTGGAAACCCCCATGCTGACCAAAAGTACCCCCGAAGGGGCAAGGGACTACCTCGTTCCCAGCAGGCTCAATCCACAAAAGTTTTATGCCCTGCCCCAATCGCCACAACTATTCAAACAAATTCTTATGGTCTCGGGTATGGATCGATATTTCCAAATCGTTAAATGCTTCCGCGATGAAGATTTACGTTTTGACCGGCAACCTGAATTCACTCAGATCGACATTGAAATGTCTTTCGGCAATGAAAAGGTCATGTTCCAGATGATAGAGGAAATGATGGCCGGAATTTATCAGGAAGTTCTCGATATTAAAATTGAGACTCCCTTCCCGATCCTTAAATATCAGGATGCTATGGATCGATTCGGAACCGACAAACCGGATATGCGATTCGATATGGAAATCGTTGATGTGGGAGAAATTGTTCGCGGCACCTCGTTTAAAGTGTTCGCCCAGGTTCTGGAGTCAGGC
>JABIXH010000240.1 GCA_018664975.1 Nitrospina sp.
CCGGTTCAGGATCAGGGTACAGTAATACATGCTGTGGTCCTTATGTTTGTACCGGCTTTCGGGGTCTGAAATTGGGGTCAGAGCGAGACAAAGGTTTCGTTCGTCTTCTTTTGAAAGCTTTCCCGTTGGTTTTGCCGCAGACGAGAACAACCCTGACCTCGACATTTCTTCCATGGGGCCTGTGCCATCAACAACTTTTACCGGGTCAACACCGGGGCGCCCCTTCCGAACTTCCTGGGTTATTTCATCACAGGCTTTTGTATCCGCAACATCAGCCGCCATGGAGAGTGGAGCCCCAACAAAAAAAGCTAACGACACCACCAACCATCCCATAGCCCTGTTAATCGACATATCCATCCTCCTCCAAAATGACCTGCTAATGATGTTAAACATTAAAACAAATTAAGCGATGGTTGAGGATACCCTATTTTTCCGGGAAAAACCACGGATTGTGTCCAAATTATTGAAAATATAGAAGCTTGCGAAAGGGGGGAGGCGAGTGTTGACAGAACGAGCAGGAGGCGTTCTTCGGGAAAAGATTTGTGAATCGGTTGGGCAGTGGATTTAACTTTCTTGCTTTACCTTTTCTGCTTTTTTACCGCGAATGGCTCCGACAACCAACTTTAAGAAAGTAGCGGCCATCAATACCAATAAAATAATTAAAATTGTATCGTTCATGTTTCGAACCCCTTTGGTTGAATACTGGATGAAAGTAGATAACTTCGATATCGGGAAAGAATCCTGAAAAATTAGCCCTTCCAAAAATTAAATGTAACTGCTGTAATTACAGTGTACCAAATATAATTACATTGTACCTATGAAAACCTTTAAAAATGTTACAGTTATGTCAAGTTTTTATCAATATTGGGAAAACTTGAACCTCATGAGGTTTTTGGTGATCCTCGGTCTATGGGTTTGAAGCTGCTTTATCCTGTAAGAGAAACAACTGCCACCCGTCTAAATATGTCAGAGGTTTTCGAGTGCGGAACCCTTCCGCAAACATGGATTCTCCTAGTGGTACAGGAATTATCGCAAACCTGATTTCCCAAATATATTTCACTTCATTGTTTTCATATTCGTCGGGCTGGACGAGGAAGTTTTTATACAGGTCCAAACGTTTCCAAATCAATTTCGATGGTGTTGATATAAATGTGCCGTAGAACCCATTCAATTCCAGAACTCCCAGAGGGGTATTGCCCTTGTCAAAGAACAGGGTGCCCTCTGATCCGCTATCGTATTCTTTGGCGAAATTCAACAATAAGAAAGCCCCTTCCTTTTCATTTTCCAATACCGTCACTTCGCGGGAATAGAACTTTGTTTCCTTCCCTGTCTGTTCGACGGCGAGTGACCGCTTGCCAACTAATCTGGGTTGCTCGGCAGGTTTTAATTTAACCGTTTCATCATGGTGGAATTTAATATGGTTTTCATAATCCAGGTCCGGACCCGGCGGGGAAAGTTTTATGATGTTCAGTTCCAGCTCATACAAACGCAAATCCCCAAATACCTTTATTGTTTTAAAGGATAGGTTTTTCAGGAAGTCTGTATTGGATATCGGATAACCCACATCCGGAAATTCATGCGGCGGTATGTCAGAAGGACCCAGAAAGATAAGCCTCCCCATGCGGCCGCTTTGAATGATATTAAGCATATTTTTGCCGACCTGTTCCTCAAGGTAGTATCTCAACACTCTGTCAGAGTATGGAATAACGATAAGATCGTGATCTGACATGCTGTTCTTGACAAAACCGGCCGCATCTTTAGCTTCCTCGAAGGTGGTTCCGGATGGTGAGCCAACGGATGAAAGATTCTCTGAATAAGTCATCACCGGATTGATAACAATAGCCACCAGAAAAACGGCGGACAGTGAATAACTCAGCTGGCTGGAATATTTGTTTTTAATCAAATTAAAAGTCTCGGTGACCCCAAAGGCAACCAGGGTCAGGACAAAGGGGAGCCAGTAGACATACACCCTTGGTGGACCCAATAGACCTGAAAGTGAAACCAACAAAATGGGGACGATGAAAAGAACTGCAACCAGGAGAAATCCTTTGGTTTTGATTAAGCGCAGCAAGGCAAAAATTAAAAATAAATACAACCAGAGCCCCCAGGGCGATACCATCGAAATAAGAACATCTGAAAATCGTTCCCAACTAATGCTTAAGTCATCAATATTATAAAATAATTTGTATTGATTTTTACTCCCCACCACGGCTCTTTGTAAATCAGCATAAATACTTAACAGGTAGGCACCTGCGGCACCAAAAACGGTCAGCAAGGGCAAAAGGTCCGAGAATAAACTTTTTTTTAAGGGTGCGCCCCCCTGCTTTTTATACTTAAGAAACAAGACAATAAAATAAAATATTCCTATGGAGGCTAGAAAGTGAATGTTTGAGGGAACGATGAGAATCATGCTGAACCCTGCCAGCACAAACAGGGAGGCCCATAATCGGGTGTTGTTTTTGTCTAGAAGTTTATAAGCCAGGAAAACCAGAGCCAGAGCCAGAAACACGGTTAAAGAGTATCCCCGCGTGAACCGGGAATGCAATAAATGGGGAGAGGACAGCGCTAGTAACAGGGAACCTAGGAAGGCGCATGATCGAGACTCCGTTACCATCAGGCCTACCCTGTAGGCAAGCGGTAGGGCCAGTACACCGGCCAGGAAACCCGGCAGGCGAAAAGCAATTTCATTTTCGCCAAACAACCACATGGAGAATTTTGCGAGAAAGATATAAAGGGGGCGCTGGTTGGTATCGCGGTATTCGAATAAAAGCGAATCCCATGAAGCGGGGAAATGCATCATCAGCATGCCTGCGGGGTCGCTTACAATGGGCCAGTTTATCCCGGTCACCCTCATCAGCGCCCCAAGCAGGGTCAAGCAAACGATGGGAATTAAAAATCCAGAGGTATAAAGAAAAGTTCTAGAGTGTAAATTGTAAGCCATGGTGAGCAGTCTTTAGGGTGAGAAAAAGCGATTCCCTGCAAATCTGTGATCCCAGGAGAGTCAATTGCCGAGATTTTCGCTATGAACATTAAATTTAATAGAAAGTCATCCTGATTTAGCGAACCGTTTTTCTCGTAACACACTCCCAACTGAGTTCAGGGTGGAACCGGCAGATTTCACACACCAGAGATGTGTAACCGGGTTTCTCCAATTTGGGCAAGACCCAGCTGGCTTGCTAAAAAAGGGTTTGCCAGGGCCAGGAAAATTCCTTTCTTCTTTTTAAGCATTTTAAACAGAGGAGTTGTTATTAGGGGGAAGACTTCGACAGGATTTGAATGAAATGCCGATTCATTATTAATAATTATAACAAATGATCCGTTCCGCTTCTGAAAATTATTCCCGCACACGAGTTTTTCAAAAGGAGTTGGCCCTTGAACCTTATAAGGTTTTTGGTTATCCTCTCCACTCTGATCTATCCTGATAAAAAAAGGGGTTCATGCGAATTTTAAGTTGGAATGTTAATGGACTACGTGCCGCTGTCAAAA
>JABIXH010000084.1 GCA_018664975.1 Nitrospina sp.
AGTTTATTCTTGACAGTTTTAAAATCTGGATGATAGGGTATATCTCTTTTATTTCAAAGAAAAAAATACACTTTTTGAGGATTTTTTATGGCCAGCAAAGACGGAAAAATTTTTGATACCATCGTTTACATTGGCCTTGGGGTCAATGGTCTGACCGCCCTATACCTCCTACTCATGTACTTTGAGGTCATCTAAATAATTCCGCAAAATTTAGCAGGTAAATCATAGGGTGTCAAGGTTAAAACCCCCATATTTTAAAGATTTCCCCCTTTCAACTGTCTTTTCGACCCTGGTTTCTATCCTTTGCCAGAATTAACCTTTAATTCAGGATTCTGCCGGGTAAAAAACATAGAGCATGAGGTAGGTTGCGGTGCTTGTCACCAGGATCAGGGCGTAAATAATCATGGTAGTGCGCCCCAGGACCCGATGTCGTTTTGCCCCATCTGGTAGCAATTTTTCGATCAATTTCTCCAAACTCGCCACTAAGGCAACCGTTGCAAAAATCAGCGCATAGGCCACACTGGCTCCAAACGGGCTTTCTCGGAACACTAAAAGTAAAACCTGGACTAACGCCCAACAACCCAAAATCGTTAACATTACGATTTTGAACCTTCTGGAACTGACTTTTAGCGGCCCCTCTTTTAGCTGGTAGTCTCCTCCCACTTTTTCGCTGGCTCTGAATCCCTGCGAGAGCATATAAAAGGCAAGAATCATCCCCAACACCACCAAACATAGATGAGTGGTCAAGACAGGAACAAAAATGTTCTCGTAAATATCATCCGGGCCGCCAAAACCTTCCCGGCCCTCAAAAGATAGAACCCCTAACTGTCGGGCGTAGTAGTAGGCACAGAAATAAACAATCATCGCCACCATGGAAACCAGAATCAAATTATGATGCCGGGTTCCCTGGGCTTTTTTGGCCATCCCCCAGGACACAAGAAAAAGGACGGTAAAAACAAGCGCCAGCAGGTAGCTGATATCAGCCCCTATTGTTCCTGATGGAGCCAGAAAACCAGGTTGTGCGAGAAGAGTCTTCATCGGTAAACTTTATTACTCAAGGGAAGGAAAAACTATATAGTCAAACAGGGAAGGCCAGAATTAGCCCTCCTCCTTGCCCATCAACCAGGTTCCTCCATAAAACTCGGAAGCACCCACCAACGACCAGATCAATAAGGGTTCCATACTCATCTGGGTAAAAAACATAAACACCACAGCCGAGATAGTGGCCAAACCTATCAATTGCAATGTCCTGCCTAAATAATACCTTATGGAACCCAAAAGAATTTAGCCTTTCAGAGAGGCTTTTATCTGTTTATTGGCATCCATTAATTTGATCAGACTATCTTTTCCAAACTGCTGCATGGAGTCACGGACGTTTGCCAACACAATACTTCCCGCCTTGGTAAATGCACTGGGGGAATCCGGTATGGAAGAACCCTCTTTGCCACTCAAAACTTTTTCATGCTGTTTTTCCACAACACTATTGTCAAACAAGTCATCCAGAGGGCACTGGTATTTAAGTTTTACATAGTCTCTCTTTTTTTCGGTATCTTTTCTCGAGTCCCAAACTATATTTTCCATTTCAACCGACACAGGTTTGTTTTTTCCTTTTTCCAGGACTTTTTTGATTTGCTGGAAATAGGACTGCATCTCCTTCGGGGTTTTGATTTCATCTTCCGGGATTTTTGAACTGATCTCAAATTCTATAGCATTGTCTTTCAGGGAAGGACGGCTGATTTCGTAGGTAACATTTTCATGGTTAAATCTACGTCCTTTTTTCGCAGAATATTTTGACTGCATTTCTTCAACCAAAGCAGAAAGTCCTTCAGTTGCATATTGATTGAACAATAACCCTTTTAAAGTCGGCATACCTTTTTCTCCAAATCCAATTTATGATCAAAATTAATTACGGCTACAGATATCTTCTTCTGTTATAGAAAAAAGAGCTGAAGCTTGTTTTTATCAGAAAAGAATAGTTCTAAACAATTTATTTTTTCTATATCAAAATGAGGTCGTGGGCTGAGGTGAGGGTGAAGTTGCTTCTGATGAAGTTGTCGCAACAATTCCACCTGTTTTTAAAAAACTATTGGACCCTGTATCCTGATACACATAGCGCATTTTTATACACCCGGCTTCTTTATTAGCACAATAGAAGCTCATAAACTGAAATTTCGCGAATTTGCCGTCTGCAGTCCGTACCGCATAAATATTCTTTTTGGCGGTAAGCTTGTGAGTCAGATAATTATAATTATACCATTTTATCATGACCGGGTTTTCCGCTTCGGTTTTTGCGGCTATATCCTGGACATAATTATCCATAGGCACTTCTTCCACCGTATCAAAGTCTACAACACCCAGATCGATGAGGCCCGCTTTTCCCAGCTTGCTGGATGCACCCCCATTAGATATCACTTTACCTCTTCTAAAAGCCAGATCCCATTCCAGAGACGAGGCATCCAGAATGCGAACGGGTTTTCCGCTGGAAAAGTCAAAATACACAAAGTCCTTTTCTGAGGAGGCGTTTACCGTGGTCACCTGGGTTGACATTAAGTTGGAAGGTGAGTGGGGTGCAGGTTCAGCTTGTTCAGACGATTTTTGGGCAATTTGGCCTTCTTCTGGAAGGTTAACACTTGGGGAATTGAGAAAATTATCCAAATCCACCAGTTTTCCCGGTAACCAGAAAATACCCACTAAAAGCAATGAAACACAAAGGTTGAGTAAGAAAAGGTTCCGCCAAAGCTTCTTTTTCTTCTCCCTTTCCGGACTCGGTTCCGGATAAGCAGTTCCATTAAAGGGTTCATTCATAACTTAAGTTATTTTTTGAAGATTTAGAGGATCAGTTTCGGTTGCGAAATTCTTTTAATACATGTTTCATGGCAGAGCGGGTGAAGTCCTTTTTATTCAGCCAGCGACCTTTATGGTCGTTGAAATGTTGAATGCCAGGTCTTTGACTTCCCACAAATCGGGCTCCCCAAATAACTTCCTGAGTCTTGGGGTCCATTAAAAAAGCTGTAAATTCCAGACCGCTGGATATGCTTTTCTGTATTTTTCCATACCGGTCAATATACCTATCGGTAAACTTTGTAACGGCTCCAACCATCACAGCATCAACCTTGTCACCGGTTACCAATAGCGTCTCGGTTCCTTTATCCTGATTCATTGCATCTTGATCTGGGGCGGAACCAGGAGACTTAACAATCTTAAACCGCACATCATCCATCAATTGCGGAGGAATAATATTGGAGTAGTTTTTATTGGTTCTCAATTCCTGATAAGCCTGCCTCGATACAACCTCGCCGGCAGATTTGTCCTCGAAAGGTGCGAACGTCTTGTTTTCAAAGTCTAAAACCCCGATCCTTTGAAGATGCTTAAACCGGTCCGCGTTGAACACCTTGCTTTGTACCTGATTCACGGGTTCGATTCTTAACAATTGAATATAAAAATCGCGCTTGACATGAGCCGGTAAAGGGTGTGGCTCATTGATTCCATCTGTCAGATTAGGAAAAAGATCCTGATTCAATGGAGGTGTCCCCTCCCACTTGGGGAATACCCCGGGATGATTTCCCGCCTGATTCCTGTCAAACTTATCCTCAACAGGAACCGATATTGCTGATACCGGGAATAAAATCCCAATTACCATCAAAACGGTTAAAACCTGGATTTGAATCGTCATTTTTTTAAGCAAGGTCAAAAACCTCCAAAATCAGATTGGAATTTGAGGATAATCCATCGTTATTATAATTATATAGTACCAAAGCTACGAATAAAATAGCAATTCACGAATAAAAACAATAATCTAACAATTCCCCAACCGGCCAACCGCCTTGGGGACGAATAGGCATTGCAATCTCCCCTGGCTTTTACCCTATATTGGGATGAATACTAGCGAAGGGAAACATAACTGTCTCCGGTGGTTAAAAAGCTGATTAAATATCCCCGCTAACCCTCGGGGTTACACCCATTATGGATCAACATATTAACCATGCTTTTGAATGGATTCCCCCCCATCTGCAACCATGGGTCCTGATTTTTCTTCTCCTTATAGCATTGATATCCTTTGCATTGCGCGCTTGGCCTAAACTGAGTCTTCTGCTAAAGGCTGAGAAAGATAACCGTATTGACCAACCTGTAAAAAGAATTTTTACCACCCTGCGTATCGCATTTGCACAAACCAAACTCCTCCAGGAACCTAAATCCGGCTGGATGCATGCCCTGATATTTTGGGGATTCCTGATTCTCCTTCTCCGTGCAGGCGAGTTTTTTATTATCGGATTATTCCCACATATTGACTCTCACTTTTCTGCCACCGCCCCTTTTATCCGGCCTTATTTATGGATCAAGGATGGAGCGGTCTTTATGGTCACTCTAGGAGTTCTTTATGCTCTTTACCGCAGATTAATAATAAAACCCGACCGGCTCACGCTCTCCGGGGAAGGATTGTTAATCCTGAGCCTGATACTCATTATAATGGTCAGCGATGTTTTATTCGACTCAGCCTTTCTGGCTCTTCATCCCGACCTTGAAGGATCCGGTCCCCTTTCAGCTCTTTTGCTTCCGCTGGTCAACCTGTTGGAAAAAGAATGGATAGGGCACCTTCACAGCCTCTCTTACTGGAGCCATGTGTGCGCCATTCTTTTTTTCCTGACGCTCCTGCCGCGTAGCAAGCACTTTCATATTCTTACATCCATCCCGAATGTTTTCTTCTCCAATTTGGACCCAGGAAGTAGTCTGCACCGAATTAATTTTGAAAACGAAGAAACTTTTGGCGTCACAAATATTGGAAGCTTTACCTGGAAACAAATGCTGGATCTGCATACCTGCACCCAATGCGGCCGGTGCGACCGAGTCTGCCCGGCACTGGCGACCGGCAAACCTCTTTCACCGCAACAATTGACCGTTGACCTGCGTGACCACCTTAACGGTCCGTCCGATACCGCCCTTCTCGGCGGAGTAATAGCAGATGAAACGCTCTGGGCCTGCACCACCTGTGGAGCTTGCGAAGCCGCCTGCCCGGTGATGATCGAATACGTTGACAAAGTGATCGACCTTAGACGCGGACTGGTCCTGAGTGAAGACCGCTATCCGAAAGAATTTGAGCCCGCTTTCAAATCGCTGGAAACCCAGTCCAACCCCTGGGGATTCCCCAAAAACTCACGGTCAGACTGGGCCACAAAAGATTTGGATGTACCCATCTGGGATAAGGCCAACCCCACCGAATATTTGTATTTTGTCGGGTGTAACGGGTCTTTCGATACACGCGGCAAAAAAATTTCTATAGCAGTGGTGGAGGCTCTGAAACAGGCCGGGGTCAGTTTCTCCATACTCGGGAATGATGAAGGTTGCACCGGTGACCCGGCCCGAAGAGCAGGAAACGAATACCTGTTCGACCTGTTAGCCCACAAAAATGTAGAAACCTTTCAGCAAAAAGGCATACAGAAAGTCATCACCCACTGTCCACATTGTCTCAACTCTCTGAAAAACGAATATCCCGAATTTGGTGCTCATCTGGAAGTGATCCACCATTCTGAAATATTGGAAACGTTGATCGCAGAAGGGAAAATTTCACCCGGAGAAAAAACCGAAGACAAGGTTGTTGTGCACGACTCCTGCTATCTGGGTCGGCATAACGGGGTCTACGATGCCCCTCGTAAAGTACTCTCAGCGAAAGCAGAAAAAGTTCATGAAGTCGAGCAAAGCAAAGAAAAAGGAACCTGTTGCGGGGCTGGCGGAGCACGGTTCCTGCTTGAAGAAAATACCGGAACACGAATGAGCCACCATCGGCTTGACGAACTGATGGTCACCAACCCCGACACCATCGCCGTATCCTGCCCCTATTGCGTGCTCATGCTGGAAGATGCAGTGAAAGCCAAAGGCCTTAATGTTCAAGTTAAAGACATTGGCGAAATGATAAAAGCCCGGTAACTCGCAAAAAGTTTTGCCCCTTTGGGGTATCCGGCGTGAGAGGCGGGAGACTCAAAAATCTTGCTACGGTGAGGTTTCTACAACTGGCTATATTATAAATTTTAAGCGGTTAGTCCTAGCGGGACGACCGCTTTTTTTGTGCGAAAAATTGTAGCCAAAGCGTAGCCAATTCTTAAGACATGGATGAAGAATAGTAAAGGCATGTACCCCTATCCATTCAACCAGCAAATCAAATAGTTTAGGTTCGCCTGAGCCCTTATTCTCAAGTTTTTTACCTGTTGCTTTTTGTTGATTTCAGGTAAATTAGCCTAATAGACAATAATAACAAAGCATCTATTTAATTGGTTTGAAAATGTTAAAAGGAAAAACAGTCTTAATCGCAGAAGATGACTCGACCATGCAGATGTTTGTGGGAGGAATTTTGAGGCAGGAGCTAAACTGCCGTAATGTAATTACCTGCACTAATGGTCTTCAGGCCTTGACTGTTTTAAAAAACCCGGAACAAAAATCGGTCATAGACTTGATTCTATGTGACTGGGAAATGCCGGGAGCAAAAGGAGACGAAATTCTAAGTTTTGTCAGGAAAGATAAAGAAATTCGCCATCTCCCGTTTATTATGACGACCTCACGTTCAGAGAAGGAAGATTTGATAAAAGTCGCAAAACTGGGAATTAACAACTACCTGGTTAAACCGTTCTCCGCTACCGATTTAATAGATAGAATCAAAAAAGTAATGGAAACTACAAAGGACAGTTCCAAAAAGAAACGCTTTAGTAAAAACACCGCCCTCCTGGTAAAAGCAAAGTTTAAAGGGGAAAATGAGACTAGTAATGGAACTTTATATGAGATTTCATTAGATAAAGGACTGATCAGATCTCCGTTGTCCAAGAAAATTCACCTAAATTTATATGAACAATTCGGACTTCAAATCAAATTCATAAATGAAATAATTAACTTAAAGGGGGAGGTCCGATCGCTGGAACCAGACATTGAGGATCAATTTTCAAAAGACTTCGCGATGGTTGGGTTTAAAATCACAGAAATCAAGGATGCTGACAGGGAGATTCTGGAACTATTACTATCGTGAGAAAACCTGTTAACTTCAGGAGTCTGCGTATTCCAATGCTATATTTCTAAATTCATCTTCAATTTCCAAAAGTGATTCCACCATTGAAGGATCAAAATGTTTGCCTTTTCCTTCGGAAATTATTTTAATGGCCTCCTTATGGGAGAAAGGAGGTTTATAGACTCGTTTGCTTATTAGAGCGTCATAAACATCTGCCACCGCCATCAACCTCGCTGAAACAGGAATACCATCTCCTTTAAGCCCCTCGGGGTATCCCGAACCATCCCATTTCTCCTGATGGCTATATGCAATTTCACGGGCGAACCTCAAAAACGTAGATTTTCCACCCAACATTTTCTCTGCCGCTAAAATAGCATCTCTTCCATAGGCGGGGTGCTTTTTCATCTCATCGAATTCCTCGTCTGTAAGCTTTCCAGGCTTCATCAAAATGTTGTCTGGCACGCCTACTTTCCCGATATCGTGGAGGGGTGCTGATTTGTATAAGAGTTCGATGGTCGGGTCATCCAGATCAGAGCTATACTGATCATAATTCCGCAATTGAGTTGCCAGAGCCTTGATGTAATTCTGTGTCCGCTTAATGTGGCCGCCCGTCTCGGGATCACGGTATTCGGCAACAACTGCCATACTAAAAATAATCACATCCTGAGTTAAAACTAACTCCCGAGTCCGTTCTTTTACTTTTTCTTCTAATATGACATTTTGATTTTTCAGACTTTCCCGAGCCATCTTAAGCGACAAATGGTTTTTCACCCGTTCTATCACAATAGGTGGGCTGATTGGCTTGGTAATATAATCCACTGCCCCGAGTTCGAGCCCTTTCTTTTCGCGTTTTTCATCGGTCATAGCGGTAAGGAAGATTATCGGGATTTCTGTTGTTTTTTCCTCAGATTTCAATCTTTTGCAAACTTCGTAACCATCCATACCCGGCATCATAATATCCAGCAATATTAGATCCGGTGGGTTATCCGAACCAGCAATTTGTAAAGCCTTTTCCCCATTTGTGGCCACACTGCGTTTATAATCTGATAAAACATCTACAAGAACATCGATATTCTCCGGGGTGTCATCAACGATCAGGATCTTTTGATTCTTTATTTGCTCATTCATTTATATTCTCTTTTAAAATTAGATTAGGAGAAAAATTGGGAATGATCTTGAATGCTTTTTCTCCATTATTAGCGAATGCATGCTTGTAATTCTCCGATGCTAAAGTTCCTTTAATCTTAGTAAGATTTGAATGTGTGTCATCGATCACCATTACGCGCAATTCAGAAGCTATTGAGAAAAGATCATTCATGTTCAATTTGTTCGAGAATTTTTAGAATTCCCTCATCATTAAATTTCGTAACCAGTTCTTTTATATTTTCTACCAACTGTTTGCCGTGAGGCTCTATATTCTCCAGTTCGGAAAAATATTCCTTCAAATCCAAAAGCATCCCATCTTTCACAGCCTTTTTCATCGAATCAAGAGTAGATTGAGATATTTTAATTTTTGAATAATCAATTTGTAAATCGGGCTTTTTATTTTCTTCCGGCTGCAAATGTTTCAAGTTATCAAGAAGACGATCCAGATGCTCCCAAAAATCATTCCACAACGAAACTTCGATATCCTCACCCTCGCGAAGTTTGCCTTCCAAGGGTTCGGAGATCGCAGCCAACTCATCTGCTCCTATTGTTGCCGAAACTCCTTTGACTGTATGAACAAGTCTCTCAGCAAGTTTGGTTTCTCCTGATTTCAAGGCACTTTCTATTTCAGATTTTGTATTGATATTGGTCGTGTAAAAATTCCCCAGCAACTTACGGTAGAGTTTTTTATTTCCGTTAACCCTTTCTAATCCGGCATCTACATCAATTCCTGAGATCTTTGACAAGTAATCATCTTGCTGTATGAATGGATTGTTCTCTGAATGAGATATTCCATTTTGCCCCATTCCTTCTCGAACAGAGACCCATTTGATGAGGGCCGCAATTAATTCCTTGGGATTGATGGGTTTGGCAACGTGATCGTTCATCCCGGCTTCGATACATTTTTCCCGGTCTCCCTGCATGGCATTGGCTGTCATGGCAACAATTGGCAGTGTCGAAAAACGTTCTATCTTTCGCACAGCACGCGTTGCCTCATATCCATCCATTTCCGGCATTTGAATATCCATCAAAACGCAGTCGTATTCCGATTGTGTTACTTTTTCAACGGCCTCTTTCCCGTCTTTCGCTATGGTGACATTCATTCCAGCCTGTTCTAACAGTTCGGTGGCAACTTCCCGGTTGATCTCATTGTCATCAACAAGCAATATTTGCGCGCCTAATATATTTTCTAACCCCAAAACTTCCTGTTGGGCCTTGGCTTTTCCCCCAAATTTTTCTTTGCCAACTTTTTTTCCAAATACCTCCATAATACATTCAAACAACAATGATGGATTCATGGGTTTAACTAAAAACCCATCGAGTTTTGCCTCTTCAGCCTTACGCACAACCTCTTCACGTCCATAAGCTGTTAACATGATAATTTTGGGGATATGATTCAGGCGAGGATGCTTCTTGATTATTTCCGATGTCCTGATCCCGTTCATTTCCGGCATTTGCCAGTCCATTATAATGAGGTCATAGGGGTTGTCTGAATCAGCGGATTCCACCATTGAAATAGCTTCGGAACCAGAGGATGCCATCGACACATCCAGTGAAAAGGATTGCAGAGTATATTCCAGAACATCTCTTGCCGCCTGGTTATCATCAACTATCAAGACTCTCTTCCCCTTGAGATCATCGGAAAAGATTAACCGTTTATACTGTTTACGGGAACTCACTCCAAGAAATGCTGTAAAAATAAAACTACTACCCTTTCCCGGTTGGCTCTCTACCGAGATTTTGCCATCCATCATTTCAACCAGTTTTTTACTTATTGTCAGCCCAAGCCCTGTGCCTCCAAATTTGCGCGTTGTAGACGCATCAGCCTGACTAAATGATTGAAACAACTTTGAGATCTGTTGCTCCGTCAACCCTATACCCGTATCCTTTACAGAAAACTTCAGCTCCACTTGTTCGCTGTCAGCTTTCAAACACTTGATCTCTACGATAATTTCACCTTTATCTGTAAACTTCACCGCGTTATTTGTCAAGTTCGTAAGGACTTGTCCTAATCTAAGAGGGTCACCTACAAGCGAATACGGAACGTCTCTATCAATAGAAAACAATACCTCTAATCCCTTCTCTTGGGCCTTTAGTGTAACCAGTGTAGACAGGTTTTCCAGTACTTCGTCCAACTCAAAATCTATCGACTCCTTATCCAGTTTGCCCGCTTCAATCTTGGAGAAATCTAAAATATCGTTTATCAGACCCAGCAAGGCATTGGCAGAGGATTGAACCTTACTAAGGTAATTATGCTGTTTTGGAGTCAATTCTGTTTTTAGAGCTAGATAACTCATTCCAATAATGGCGTTCATGGGAGTGCGGATTTCATGGCTCATGTTTGCAAGGAAATCGCTCTTGGCCTGGGTGGCGTCTTCCGCCTTTTGCTGGGCAAGTTTAAGCTGTTCAGAATAATTATAAATACTGGAAAGAAGTGGCCTTACTGTTTTTGCATTTAGATAAGTTCCGATCAGGATAAAAATTAAAGCTATCGCTCCAGAAACAAAACCTGCACTTAAAAATGGCTCAAAAAATTCGGATTTATCAATTTTAGCAACCAGACCCATTTCAAGAAATGGGAGGTATTCATAGGCTGCAATTACTTTCTTGCCCGAGCGATCCAAAGATTCTATTACACCAGACTTCCCTGAAAGAGCAAGTTGCATGGGTCTGGCCAAATCAGAATCAGGGTCGAAATCAACATAGTTTAGCGCTTCAACTTTTGTTTTACGAAATGATAAGAGGAAAATAATTTTATCGTCTTTGAGCTCCGCCAGAACAAGCTCTCCCGTTTTCCCCAGACCCGTGTACCTCCGATGACTTTCTTTTATTTGACTCAATGTTGCGAAACGGGCGGCGCCTTTTACCTTGCTGACATAAAAGAAAGCATTATACTTCCCAACAGCTTCCATAAGCCGGGCTTGAGCCTTGACCAAATCTTCCAATTGGGTCTTTTTGTTGCTTAATGTTAAATGGTGTAGAACTAAAAATCCTGACACGGTTACTGCAAAGGCAATCACCACCATTATAAGGATTGAACGAATCTCTATCTGTCGTTTACTGATTAATTTTGACATTGTGATTTATGGATTTACCAGCAACCGGTCATAAGCGTCTTGCCTCAATTGCTGGGTAGTCCCATTCAAAATCATTTGTTTTAGCTCTTTTTCCAGCTTAGGCACCAATGCGGCATTCTTCCTATGAACATAATGGTAAAGAAACATTGTTTCAAGAATACCGCCTAACATTTTTATATCCGTATAGTTTTGAAGTTTCATTTCAAGCAATGCACTTATCCTTGGCATAACTGCTATATCGATTTCACCTTTATCTAACATTCTCATGGCTGCTTCATACGAAGAAGCCACCACGACATTCATGCCTTTTGTGCCTTCCTTGGCAAATAGGATGCCCTTAACAATTCCGATACGATAGGGTTTTAGGCTATACCATCCAGTAACAGGAAAGGTCACGCTCTTAGTAAATACGGCTCCCTGTATGTAATTAATTGGGATAGGGACTTGAATTAGGTTAGAAAAACCCCTACCGATACCATCGATTCGCTGAAGTTCTGCATCAACCTTTCCAGCGTTTGATTGTTCTAATGCTTCTTTTCCCGAAAATGGTTTAATTTCAACATTGTAATCAATACGCTTGTAAGCTTCTCTGAGTACAGCTATACCCGCATGGGCATCGGCTGAACCATCAACAACACTAATCACTACGGAATCACTAGCATATGAAGATACTACGTGTGCGTATATAAGAAATAACACAGCTAAAGTAATGCGAACCGATACCATAACTAGACCTAAAAACAATTAAATTCTGTTGCCAATATAAACCCCACTGAAATTAGTATAATTCAGATGAGCAAAAAGCATTCAGAAAAATAACTGCAATTGAAGGCGTACTCTATCGTCATTTTGATTGTGAACGGATTCATTGTTCATAAGATATGCGTATTCGGCCTGTATCCTCAAATTATGGCCATAAATATAATAATTGAGACCTCCTACTACTTCCTGAGGGTCAACAGCCGATTTTTCTTGAGTCCTACGGTACAGAAAAGGGGTGAGGGTCGGGATTTGAGGGGGTTATACAGACATACTCCTGAAATATGTGGACTAGGTTTTCTGAAGCGCTTTATTCAACCGAACAAGCGTTTCTTCTTTTCCGAGAAGGAGGATAACATCATATATGCCGGGGCTCACTGTAGTGCCGGTGAGAGCTACCCTTACTGGTTGTGCAAGTTTGCCGAGCTTGGTGCCTTCTTCTTCCACGATTTTTTTGAACAAAGTTTCAATTTCTTCCGCAGAAAAGTTTTCCAGTTGGGAAAGTCCGGCAATAACTTTTTCCAGCAGGGGTCTGGCCTCCGCAGTCAGGAACTTTGTTTTAGCCTTCTCATCGAACTCTACTTCCTTACTAAAAAAGAATTTCGATTTTTCTGCCATCTCAACGAGAGTTTTGGCCCTTTCGTTCAAGGAGGGAATCACTTTGGCAATCTCCTTCGCATTCAACCCGTGGCCATCCTGTAATACACCGGTACGAACCAGTAACGGTTCCAAATATCCAGCCAGTTCTTCAGGCGGAGTCGTCTTGATATAATGCTCATTCAACCAGGATAGTTTATCCGGATCAAACACCGCCGCTGAAGTATTCACCGAATCGAATGAAAAGTGCTGAATCATTTCTTGCCGCGAAAAAATTTCCTGATCTCCATGTGACCAACCCAACCGGGCCAGATAGTTGATCATGGCAGATGGCAGATAGCCCATATCGCGATAAGCCAATGCTGAGGTTGCCCCATGGCGTTTACTGAGGCGGGCTTTGTCCTGCCCCAGGATCATTGAGATATGCGCAAACTTGGGACGGGTAAAGCCTAACGCGTCATACAGCAAACACTGTCGTGGTGTGTTGGAAAGATGGTCATCTCCCCTTATTACATGAGTGATACCCATGTCGGCATCATCGACCACGACCACAAAATTATAGGTGGGAGAACCATCGGTTCTCTGCAAGATCAAGTCGTCCAGCTCTACAATATCAAACACCACCTTGCCGCGCAAAAGGTCATCAACCACTATGGAACCCTCAAGAGGTGCCTTGAACCGAATTACAAATGGACTCCCTTCCGGCTGATCGGTTCGCTCCCTGCACGTTCCATCATATTTGGGTTTGAGTCCTTTTTTCTGAGCCTCATTGCGTTTGCGGTCCAACTCTTCCGGTGTGCAATAACACCGATAGGCTTTTCCTTCTTTAAAGAGCTGGTCAACCTTTTGCGAATAAATTTCCTGCCGCTCCGTTTGCCGATAAGGGCCTTCGTCCCAATCCAACCCTAACCACTTCATGGACTCCAGAATTTCAGCAATAGATTCTTCTGTGGAACGCTCATGGTCCGTATCCTCAATACGTAACACGAATTGTCCGCCGTGGTGGCGGGCAAACAACCAGTTGAACAGGGCCGTCCTCACCCCGCCAATATGTAAAAACCCCGTAGGACTGGGGGCAAATC
>JABIXH010000076.1 GCA_018664975.1 Nitrospina sp.
ATAACTTTTGGGTGCTTTAAAAAAAGTGAGCAGGACTTCATCCACACATTGTCCGGTGTCCGGATTGCGGATTTCGCCGAATACCACTTTTTGCGGAGCAAGCTCTGATTTGCCCGGTGCGGAATGGAACAGGGCTACGGCAATGGTTAAAGCATCCTTACCGCTTATTCGTATGATGCCGAGTCCGCCTTCACCGGGGGGTGTGGCGAGTGCTGTAATGGTGTCGTCCATGTGTCGTTCAGAGGTTATTGACAGGTTGTAAATCACCCCAGCCCCTCTTTAAGAAAGAGGGGTCCATTAAGACTCTCCCTTTTACGAAGGTGGGGATTTGTTTTTACCTATCTAAATTAACACCCCTAAGCAAGGGAGGCAACAAGACGTAACCTGGTTGCTGGTTCAATCCTTAGCAACGTAGTAGATGTAGTATTGCTGGGAGATGGTCAGGATATTGTTGACGGTCCAGTAGATGACGAGTCCGGATGGGAACGAAATGAACAGAAAGGTGAACACGATGGGAAGAAACATCATGATTTTCTGTTGCATGGGGTCACCCATGGAGGGAGTCAGTTTTTGTTGCAGGAACATGGTGGCGCCCATGAGCACAGGAAAAACATAATAGGGGTCCGCAACGGAAAGGTCGGTGATCCAGCCCATGAATGGTGCGCCGCGAAGTTCGATGGAAAAGAACAGGGCATGGTACAGGGCGATGAATACGGGGATCTGCAACAGCATGGGCAAACAGCCGCCAACCGGATTCACCTTATGCTTTTTGTACAGTTCCATCATTTCCTGATTCATTTTTTGCCGGTCGTCTTTGTTTCTTTCCTGGATAATTTTCACATAAGGCTGAACCTTCTGCATTCCCTTCATGGACTTGAAACTTTTATGGGTCAGCGGGAAAAACAGTAATTTAATGATGATGGTCATGAAGATAATTGACCAGCCATAGTTGTGGGTATGCGCATAAAAAAACGCCAGAACTTTAAGAAGTGGCTTGACCAGAAAGGCGAACTTGTTACCGAACCAGCCGTAATCAATCATCCTTACCAGATGGTGGCCTTTATTTTCCAGAATTTCCAGTTCCTTGGTGCCGGCATAAAACAAATATTGGGCGGTGGCAGAGGATTGAACGGATTCGAACTCCAGACCGACAAAGGTTTGGTCTTTTTCTTTAAAAACCATCCCTGCTTTGGTTCCTTGTTGAGGAATGAGGGCAGACCCAAAATATTTATTCTGGAAGGCGGCCCATTTAAGATCCCCTTTGTAGTAAACCGTATCGTGAATATCTTCAGGAGGATTTTCGATGCGTTCATTATTCACAAATATTGTTGCGCCGGAAAAGACGATGTAATCCGTTTGCGATGCAATTTTTCCTCCCATGCCGGGTCCCAGTACCACATCGTATTGCAGGTTTCGGGAAGCCAGGGATGGGGCAGAGATTTGCGTGCTCAACTCCACCATGAAATCGTTGTAGTGGAAGACATAAGTTCGAGTGACCTGTATTCCGGATGGGTGGTTCAAGGTCAGGGTCAGCGTTCCTTCAGGAATGCTTTCATCCAAAACGATGGATGTTGTGGAAGCCTCATAATGAGCATTTTGCAAAATGGATGTTATCTCAGGATCGTTAGCTTGTAGAGCCAGTGCCGGTGTCAAGTGATCAGGATTGTCAATCAGGTCGATGATGTCTCCGCTATCATTTTTAAATCTTGGCAATTCCAGTTGTTTCAAAACTCCGCCACGATTGCTGATGACAAAATGTGATTTCCCGGTGGAGACCTGAATAAGAACTTCTTCTCCCGGAAAAGGATTAACGGGAACGGGAATCGGAGTAACGGGTTGCGCGGATTTGGACTGCTGGGAAACAGAAGGTGTAGAACCAGAAGCCCTGGGTGGAAGTGCCTGAGCATCAACAGGAACATCACCCGGTTCTTGTGTTGGCAGAGGGCCTTGAATTTGCGCCAGAAAATAGCCCCAACCTACAAACACCGCCAGGGAAAGAACAAACGCAAGCAATAATCTATTTTCCAAGTTGAATCTCCGACCAAATCCTGTTTTGTTAAGCCTTCAAATTATTTCAAAGGGTCCGTTCCACCCTCGTGATAGGGGTGGCATTTAAAAAGTCTGCTAATGATTAGTCCTGTTGCCCTGACAAGGGAGTAACGATCCAAAGCTTGGGCGGCATATTCCGAGCAACTGGGATGAAACCGGCACGCCGGGAAAAACAGAGGCGAAATCCACCGTTGGTAGCCGCGAATTATTTTAAGGAAAACCTGATTTAACATGGAGGATGGATTGCTCTGGATTTTGGTCTGATATTTGAATTCATCTTTCGGTTAGAAGGGCGTTTGAAAGTTTTTTTTCAATCACCCGATGGGGAAGCGTGACCATGTCTTTCCCTGATATAACTACGATATCCAGAGCGGGTTCTATGCGATGTTTGATTTGGCGAAAAACCTCACGGATTCTTCTCTTCGCTCGATTTCGGGCAACCGCATTTCCAATTTTTTTTGAGGCGATGATTCCCAACCTCTTTCTACCTAAGTCATTAGGAGTAGAAAAGATGGTGCATAATCTATCCACCCGCTTTTTTTTTCCTTCATCCATGACCTTTTTAAACTCAGGTCGTTTGGCCAGACGTTCGGTTTTTTTGAAAGAGCAATCTTGCATCTACTCGGTGTACCCCGCAGAGGTTCTCAGCAATTAGACCGTCAAGCGTTTTCTGCCTTTTCGCCTGCGGTTTGCCAACACGCGTCTTCCCCCAACGGTAGAACTTCGTTTGC
>JABIXH010000237.1 GCA_018664975.1 Nitrospina sp.
CAACTCCTTCGTTTTCCAGCTTTCAATCTCTTCTTTGGTGGGAACAGGCGGTACAGGCCGTTTGGCGGTACGTTTGTCCAGAGGATCATGAAATGTCCGAGCATAGGCCTCTGCCTTCCAGAGATATTGATGCTCGAAAATCATGCCCCAGGGAGCCATAGGCGTATTGGGAACACCGCGGGTAACCCGACGATACCATAGGTCATCCGGCCAATCTTTTAATAGCTTATCTGTATGATCGCCTTCAATTTTTGTGGTATCGGGATTATTTTCATTTCTGAAATCAAGAGCTCCAGTCATCATAGGGGTGCCGTCCTTGCCGTGACAGACTGCGCAACTGAGTCCCTCGGTTGCAGGGTGTACACCTTCAAACACTTGCTGGCCTTCCGCAAGTACATCCTTATCATCCCACCAAGTCCATTGAGCCCCAAATTTGCCTTCAACCGGCATATGTGTGGGATCTCGCATAGTTTTTAAATATGCGACAAGGGCTCCCAGGGAATCTTCATCGAGGTCATCGCCATAATAAGTAGGCATGGCCTTGATAGATTTAGGATCATCAAACCCAGGGCTTTGCTTCTTTCGCGGATCCAGGATCTGTTCTTTTATATAATCCTCAGAATACAAACCAATTTGCTTGGTCCCCAGATTTGGACCACGGTCTGAGTTACCCTCCCAGAAAACTTTGTGACAGTTGAAACATTTATTATTTTCGAAAACTTCTCGTCCGGCGGCGATGACTTCAGGGCCAGCCAACCCACTTAATTTAATCGGGGGTCTGTTAAGTTTTGCCAGTTCAATCTCAGGATCAAATTGCGGAAGTTGTGCTGTAACTCCAATAAATATGCCGGAAGCTAGAGCGTAGGTCGCCAAAAGCCGTTTGATCCAATCGAAACTTGATTTTTCCAGAGAGAGTGTTTTCCAATCTAGAAGCGTGAAGAAAAAGAATCCCACAAAAGCGAAGGAAACAAACTCGATTTGCCACCAGACAGGGAAATTGAATTTACCCGCAACAACCCAAATTATTCCAGCAATAATTATAATAACAGGTAGCTTGAACCGGACGTTTTGAAAAAACGTTTTTTCCTGTACTTTTTTGGGTTTGACTTTTAGAAGGAGTGCGTATAGCACCATCACCGCTAACCCCGCACCGGCACCCGCAACTCCAAAAGAGCTGTATAGTGCGAACAACCCACTTAACGCGGCAATTAAGCCAATAATGATAAAATCAATTTTCATTACCTATTTGCTCCTGAATAAGCTTATTCGGCCATTTGCGGTGAAGCTTGCGAAGGCTCGGCTTCTTTCTTTTTAGTTTTTGGATACTTGATTCCAATCCAGATGATGGCTGTCATCAGGATGAAAAAGGTCCAAACCAGTGTTGTAACGTGAAAGCCTGATTCAGCCAGACTGGGTGCAAATTTTTCTGGCGTCACATCTTTGAATACTTTATATACATGCCAGTTCATCCGCGATAATTCCCTGATAGTCCCCATCCAGCTCATAAGCCAGATATCGGCAAATCCTAGGAATATGAGAACGTAAGGCCCTAGTGGGTTAATTTTCCCATAATGAACTTTTCCGGTTTTGGTCGCGATGGTATAGAAAATATAGTTGATGAAAGTTACAGTCACCAAACAAAATGCCGCGGTATTCTTAGAAACCATAAGAGCCAGAAATGCTAGATTATCGGGCAATACCATATCCGGATTCATACCCGGTTCAGGAAGCATGGTGGCGAAAAACCGTCGGGGAGTGAACCAGATGGTGGCAGAAATAACTATTAGTACGAATCCGAATTTCATGGCCGGGAAAAATCTCTCGGCGTTCTCAATACGTTTCATACTAACCCACATATAAATATTACTGGCACTGAACATGGTTCCTACCAATAGCCCTTGCACCAACATGAACATGGATTCCCGGTCGGACATGATATACATGCCGATGGTGGCATCGTATTGGTAAATTTCGCGGACAAAAATATAGCCCATTGCCGGTAGGGGAATCATGATAGCAACGCCGATGAGATTGCCAATGTAACCTACCCAATCGTAGTATTCGCGCTCTTCTGTTTTGTCTGACCACAGGTACATATATGCACCAATAATACAAACCATATAGCCGCCAAAGGTTCCATTTCCCACCAGGCGGTGATAATTTAAAGGCATCCAGGCCATATTGGCAATTCTATCCCACTCACTTATAATTAAGAGTTGGTCAAGCGGTTTAGGTGGAGTTTGCATGAAGGTAGCAGGTCCATCGAGTGCTACCAGAAGCGAGAGACCCAAAACGTTCAGGATTACCCCTGTAACAATATGGCGGCCCTTTTTATTGGATTTGTTCAGTGGGTCCCATGAGTACACATAGATGTACATAACCACCGTTTCCAAAATGAAGAGAGTGGGATAGGCCACCATAAAAAGGGTCGGAAACGAGGCTATTAAATAAGTAATGAAATCTTTGTAGGCAACCAGCATGACAAAGAGAAATAGACCCCCTGTCAAGGCCGTAAAACTGTAACAAATACCAATTAC
>JABIXH010000298.1 GCA_018664975.1 Nitrospina sp.
CCCGTGTCTTTTTCATGAAGCTTGTTATCAGTAATAATCGTGGTTTTTTGTTCAACATTCAGTGCCATGTTTTTTTCTCCAACTCGTTTAATGCGGGAAAACGATTGGAAAATGTTTTCGTAGAGGCACACCAAAACTTTTTATCTTGAGGTGTCTCTACGAAAACATTCCAACCTTTTTCCATCAAATTCTTATTGTTTATAATTAAATTAAAACACGCTTTAATTTAAAAGCGATATCTTTGGGCCCAAGCTGGGCAAATCTATCCTGATCTACAAGGGACTCAACGATGGCCAGCAACTTATTATTGCTGTCACAAACTCGCATCACCATCCCCGGTTCAAATTTTTCCGGAAAAGCTAGCAGGGAAAATTTGGGTAAGGCATTGCCATTAGCAAGAGGCTTTACAAAATCATCATTTATTCGAATTTCTGGAAGAAACTTAAGAACCTTTTCTACAGGAAAAAGCACTCCTTCTAATTGCCCATTATTATTTGCGGTTTTTAACGCTTCGGGACTGACCGAAGAAACCTGATCGAACACTCCCACTTGTTTTCGGATCAACCGAGACATGTGAGCACCGCAACCCAGTTTTTCCCCTATATCATGGCACAGGGTTCGGAGATAGGTTCCCGCAGAACAATGAGCTTCAAATTCTACCTCATTTCCATCCATATTAATAAAATCAATGGAATAAAAATGGACAGTGACAGGTTTTCTCTCGATATTAATACCATTTCTGGCCAATTTGTAAAGAGGAATTCCTTTGTTTTTCTTTGCCGAGTACATAGGGGGCACCTGCATTTGCTCCCCAACGAAACCCTTTAGGATGTCCTTAACCTGGGTTTCTGTGACTCCAGAGGTATCTCCCTCAAAAATGGATTTCCCTGTAGAATCCTGAGTGTCCGTAGCCGCTCCCAAAGTCATAGTGCATTGATAATGCTTGGATAATGGGGATAGAAATTGAATGATTCGAGTGGAGTGGTTCAGGCAGATCGGCAAAATACCTTCAGCCATGGGGTCCAGAGTTCCTATGTGCCCGGCTTTTTTTACCCCCAGTATCTTTTTCACCGAATGGACCATCGAAAACGAGGTGGGTCCAGAAGGTTTATAGAGGTTGACCACCTGATTCAGAGTGCAGTTCATTAAGTATTCTCGATATTTTTTCAACGTGATCGGCGTTGTCATCCCTCCGAAACTCCAGTTCCGGTAAGTATCTTAAGTAAAGGTTCTTACCCATCGTGTTTCGGATATACCCTTTTGCGCTATTGAGTCCATCCAGAGTTTCGGTTTTTTCTTTTTCAGAGCCCATCACGCTAATGAAAATTTTAGCGTGTTTAAGATTATCAGTAACTTCCACCTTGGTGACCGTGGTGAAACCGATCCGGGGATCTTTTAATCCACTCTGAACCAGTTTGGATATTTCTTCGAGAATCAGTTCTTGAATTCTCTGGGAACGCTTGAACCGCATGAAAACACCTGTTTTCTTAAAATTTTTCAGAGCCTAAGTTCATGGTTTCTGTTTTGCAGTCGGTGATTTCGGCCAGGTTCATCCGGTCAATAGCATTAACCACCTTTGTCATCAACCCATCCATGTACGGGCGGTCGGACCCTACAGCAGATATCCCCATATGGAGACTTTGCCAGTTGTCCTGGTCACCCACTTCCGCTACAGATACATTAAAGTTGTTCTTAAGCCTGTCCTTTATCGCTCGGACGACCCGCCGTTTTTCCTTTAAAGATCTGCTTCCGTGCAAATAAAACCTGATGGAGCAACAACCGATAACCATATTTATTTATGGAGGACCGCATATCAGGTAGTGATTTCTTCCATTATAAATGGTTCGACCACATCTCCTTGTTTCACATCCTGAAATTTTTCGATGGATAGACCACAATCATAGCCTGCGGCGACCTCTTTTACATCGTCTTTAAATCTTCTAATAGATGCTATCTTGCCCTGGTAGACCACCACATTGTCCCGAATCAAGCGGGCCTCCAAGTTGCGTTCGATTTTTCCCGATAAAACATGGCACCCGGCGATGGTGCCCACTTTGGGAATGGTAAATACCTCCCGGATCTCTGCTTTGCCGATAATCCGTTCCTTGAATTTTGGAGCCAGCATTCCTTCAAGGGCCGCCTTCATGTCATTGATTGCATCATAAATGATACTGTAGAGACGGATATCTACCTGGTCTCTTGTGGCAAGTTTTGTGGCCTGATCCGTTGGCCGCACATTAAATCCAATAATGATAGCGTTAGATGCGCTGGCCAGAATGACATCTGACTCGGTGATACCTCCTACAGCGTCATGAATACATTTAATGCGGACTTCTTCATTTTCGAGGTTTCCAAATGCTTCCAGGACAGCGTGAATGGAGCCTTGCACATCTGCCTTGACGATCAGATTGAGTTCCTTAATCTGGCCTTCGACAATTTGTTGGTGAAGATCATCCATAGTGATGCGTGTGGATTTGGCCAGTTGGGTTTCGCGCTGTTGTTGCAGTCTAAGACTACTGAGTTGACGGGCTCTTTTTTCATCCTGAACCACCATGAAGTGGTCCCCAGGTTGAGGGACATCCGGTAATCCAACAACCTCCACAGGAGTAGCGGGAGGTGCTTTTTTAATTTTTTTACCTTTGTCATCAATCAGTGCCCGGACTTTACCAAAATAGCAACCCACTATGAAAGGTTGGCCGACTCTTAAGGTTCCATTTTGAATAATCAGGGTGGCAATGGGGCCACGTCCTTTATCCAATTTAGATTCGATCACCACCCCTCTGCCTAGGAGTGAAGCATTTGCTTTCAATTCCATGACTTCTGCCTGCAGGAGAAGATTTTCAAGGAGATTGTCGATCCCGGTTCCTTTCAGAGCCGAGACCTCTACGTAAATAGTTTGTCCGCCCCAATCTTCCGGCAGTAGTCCCAGGTCAGCCAATTGTTTTTTGACTTCATCGGGTTTTGCATCAGGTTTGTCAATCTTGTTGATGGCAACGAGAATGGGAACTCCTGCCGCTTCTGCATGGTGAATCGCTTCCTTGGTCTGCGGTTTGATCCCGTCATCAGCGGCCACAACCAGAACAACAATATCAGTCACCTGTGCACCCCTGGCTCTCATAGCTGTAAAAGCTTCGTGACCGGGTGTATCAAGAAAAGTGATAGGTAATCCTTTAACATGAGCCTGGTAAGCGCCAATATGCTGAGTGATTCCTCCAGCCTCTACTTTGGTGACTTCGGTTTTGCGAATGGCATCGAGAAGAGAGGTCTTACCATGATCGACATGGCCCATGATGGTTACAATCGGAGCTCTGGAAACATGGTCTTTAACGTCATCCTTTTCTTCTTCACTAAAATCCAGTTCGGATTTTTCAATCAGGAGCTCTACTTCGAATCCAAGTTTGTCTGCTACCTTTCCGGCCAAATCAAAGTTTAAAGTCTGATTGATATTGGCTAGAATTCCGAAAGCCATCAATTCTTTAATGATTTCATTTGGGGAGCATCTTAATTTTTCTGCCAGTTCCCGTACTGGAGTATTCTCCCCAATTTGAACCAACTCGAATTCTTCATCTTCTGTACTAGGTTCTGGAGCAGGTTGGGGTGCAACAGGGGCAACCTTTACCACCTCAGGGTGCTTTTCTTTTGGGGCCGGTGTTTTAGTTTTGGCAACCGGGGCTGGTTTTTCCTCGACAGATTTAGGCTTTTCTTCTTTTTTGACTATTTTGAGGCCGAGTTTTTTTCCCGTTTTGTTTTCCGGCGTTTCCTGGACTTTGGTTTTTTCCGCAGTTTTTGCTTTAGCCTTTACTTTAGTTTTTGGGGTTGCGGTTGTATCGGCCTTAACTCCTGCTTTTTTCGCGGCTTTTTTGGTAGCGGTGGATTTAGCCTGTGTTTTTGCGGTTGTGATTTTTACCTTGGAAGGAACCTTGATTTTGATTTTTGCCTTGGCTTTTTTCACCGCTACTTTTGGCTTGGCTTTGGGTGCGAAGAGGTCACGAATATATAACATGGCCTCTTCATCAATGGAACTCATGTGATTTTTAACAGCAATATCATGCTTCTGTAGGGCCTCAATGATTTGATCATTCTGAATATTGAGTTCCAAGGCCAGTTTGTTGATGCGAATCTTAGGCAAATTTCCTCCTGTTATGGGACAACTACACGATTTTCTTAAGACCCGGACTCAAAAAAACGTTCGCGGGTTTGGGTAAAGTTTCTAAAAAGAATAGGCTCGACTGGGTTTGAGTATTAAACATTTTCTAGATTCTCCAGACGTTGTTTGACCTGCTCCAAAATAGATCGGCCAGTTTCCTCATCTACACCTTCAATGGCAAGTAACTCTTCCAGCGGGGTCACTGAAAGTTCGGCCAATGTTTCAAATCCGTTATTGATTAGAGTTTGAAGAACCTCAGGGGTCACACCTACTAATTCTTGTACTGGAATCTCTTCTTCTTCTTCAGGGTTCTCTTCTTCTACTTCTTCTGTAACGGGCTCATCGGATTCACCCTCGATGGACTTGGAAACCGGCTCGTCCTGTTCTATTGTTTCAGGAGTTTCTTCTTCTGCTTTTTCTTCAGCAGATTCCTGTTTTAGTTTGGAGGCTGCAATTTGTTCTTGTATTAATTTAACTTGGCCTTCGACTAATTGTGTCAGGGCTTCAGCTTTTTTGGGGCCAATACCCGGCAACTCGGTAAAGCCTTTTGCTCCACGTTTAATGGCTTCTTCATAAGTAACAAGGTTATCCTGAAAAAGGATGGCTCTGACCTTTTCGCCCAGTCCCTTGGCATTTTTCACGTCTTCCAGAAAATCCACGGAGGATGCATCCTGGGAAGGTAAAAATGGGTTCTGACTTCCCAGATCTATAGATTCAGAGGGTCCTTTGATATCGACTTTCCACCGGACCAGTTTGGCGGCCAGGCGCACATTTTGACCTTTTTTCCCAATAGCCAGAGACATTTGGTCATCGGCTACCATAATCGTCATCTGTTTTTCATCCGGGTTGAGAATGACTCTGGAAACCTTGGCCGGACTCAAAGCATTTTTGATATAAGTTTCAGGGTCTTCAGAGTATTCGACAATATCAATTTTTTCACCCCGTAATTCTTGCACGATGGATTGCACACGCATACCGCGCATACCGACACAGGCACCGACAGCATCAATTTCCCGGTCGTTGGTTCTTACTGAAATTTTGGTGCGGCCATTGGGTTCGCGAACCACTCCCATGATTTCAACCATTCCTTCGCTAATTTCCGGAACTTCCATTTCGAATAAACGCTTGATCAGTCCAACATGGGTGCGGGAAAGGATCACCAAAGCATGCTTGGGTGTTTTCCGAACATCCAGAACATAAGCCCGGATACGTTCTCCACGATTAAAGCTCTCGCGAAAAACCTGTTCCCGTCGCGGCAAAATGCCTTCTGCTTTTCCAAGATCAACGACAAGATCACCGTGTTCCATCCTGTGAACCATTCCGTTGATCAACTCGCCTTTTTTATCGATATAATCGTTGTAGGTCAGGTCAATTTCCGCTTCGCGCAGTTTTTGTATGATCACCTGCTTGGCAAGCTGGGCCGCTGTGCGGCCATAATTTTCCAAAACTTGTTGGACCAGAACCTGATCGCCAATCTGGACATCTTCGGAAAATTCCGAAGCATCTTGCAGACTGATTTGTTCATCTGGAAGTTCGATGGTTTCGACCACAGTCTTTTCCAGATAAATTTCAACCTCCCCAGTGGATTCATTGAATTCACTTTGCAGTTCCTTGGCAGTTGGGTACCTTTTGCGAGCGGCAACCTCCACTGCGGCTTTCAAGGCATCGATTAGAATTTCCTTGTCGATTCCTTTGTCGCGGCTGATTTGTTCCAGAATACTGATTGTTTCCATGCTCATGGTGCTTTACCTAAATTTCAATGACTAAATTTGCTTTATCCACTTGGCTCAAGAGAATTTCAAAAGGTTTCCCGTCCAAATCCATAAATACGGTTTGATCCTTGAAGTCAGACAGAATGCCGGTAAACTTTCTTCTGTTGTCTACTGGGGAAATGCTGTGAAGGCGGATTCGTTTTCCCTTGAACTTTAAAAAATCCTTTTCCCTTTTAAGAGATCGATCAAGGCCGGGAGATGAAACTTCCAAGTTGAAAGGAGTTTGGATGGTTTCTTCTACATCAATGAGATCGCCGGTTAAGCGGCTAATATTTTGGCAGTCCTCAACCGTGATACCTTCTTCCTTGTCAATAAAAATCCTTAGAACCCAGTTCTTTCCCTCTTTTTTATATTCCACATCCACCAGTTCCAGTCCCTCTGCGACTAAAACGGGTTCGATTAAATTTGTAACCAATTGGGCAATGGGGACTTTTGCCATCTAAACCTCTTATACAAACAGGGGCCTGTGATTTTTACACCCTCAAGTGACGAGGAACCAAGGCCTCAAAAACGGCCTATTTTCAAGCCTGTTCCCCTGAAAAAAGTAAAAAAAAAGCGGGCTCAAAGCCCGCGATGCAGGACCCGTATATGTACTCGGGATTGTACAAGAACTTGAGGCCTGATTTCAAGGGAAAACTGGGGATCTCCTGTGACGACTTATTTTTCTATAACCCCTTTAAAATATTGGGGATATCTTCAATCACCTGAGGGTATTGATGCAATTCCGACTCATTGGTTTTGCGAACTTTTATTTCTACTTGTCCGGCTGAAAGGTTTTTGGGACCTATTATGATTTGCAAGGGGATTCCTATAAGGTCGGCATCTTTCAATTTGACACCCAATCGGTCTGATCGGTCATCAAGAAGGGTTTCGATGCCCATTTCCTGGAGGTTTTTGTATAGGTCATCACAAACATTTTTCAAGTCACTATTTGAGTAGTTAACCGGGATAATAATGACTTGAAAGGGAGCCAGGTTCCGAGGCCAGATAATTCCTTTGTCATCATGATTTTGTTCAATGGCCGCCGCCGCGGTGCGCCCAACCCCGATTCCATAACAACCCATAACCATTGCATTTTCCTTGCCTTGCTGGTCGAGAAAAACGGCTTTCAAAGCGGAAGAATATTTTGTGCCAAGAATGAAAATGTGGCCAACCTCAATCCCGCGTTTAATCTGATATTTTCCACTCTCGCAACGCGGGCAGGGGTCATTAGCACGAACTGTTCTGATATCCCAAACTTTTTCAATTTTCAGATCCCGTTCAACCTGAACCCCGGTGAAGTGCATGGAAGGTTTATTAGCCCCAGTCACAAAATCATGCAGTGCAATGATTTCGTGGTCTGCGTAAATGGGAAGATCCAGGCCTACTGGGCCGACATATCCGCAATGCAGTCCGGGATGCTTGGACATGGCTTCTTCATCTGCGGGTTGTAACCATTCGCAACCGATAAGGTTTTTCATTTTGATGGGATTGATTTCATGGTCACCGCGCACCAGTCCCGCTACCAGCCCGTTTTCATTTTCAAAAAGAATGGTTTTGACGATTTGCCGGGCAGGAAGGTTCAGGAACTCAGCCACTTCCTTTACAGATTTTTTTTCAGGAGTTTCCACTTCCTTAAGGGGTTGCGGGGCAGAAAGAGATTCTGTGGGCGAAGGGGGCTTGGATTCAGCAAGTTCCAAATTAGAAGCATAGCCACATGCATCGCAGAAACCGATTTCATCTTCGCCAGAATCCGCAAGTACGGCAAACTCATGCGAAAAACTTCCTCCAATTGTTCCCGAGTCGGCCTGGACCTGCTTGAACTCCAGGCCACATCTTTTAAAAATATTGGTATAGGCCTGTGCCATTTGGTGGTAGGTGCTCTGGGTGTCTGCTTCATCAACGTGAAAACTGTAAGCATCTTTCATCATGAACTCGCGTCCACGCATGATACCGAACCGCGGACGAACTTCATCACGGAACTTGGTCTGAATCTGGTATAGCAGAATGGGGAGTTGACGATATGACTTGATTTCCTTTCTCACTATATCGGTGATGACCTCTTCATGTGTTGGGCCGTAACAGAACTCCCGGTTGTGCCGGTCTTTAATGCGCAATAATTCCTTGCCATAAAAATCCCACCGTTTGCTTTCCTCCCACAATTCTGCAGGCTGGATGCTGGGTAGAAAAACTTCCTGTCCGCCAATTTGATCAATCTCCTCGCGGATTATTTGCTCGACCTTTCTTAAAACCCGGAGCCCTAAAGGAAGAATAGAGTAAATTCCAGATGCGAGTTGACGGATCATCCCGGCGCGTACCATAAGTTTATGGCTGATGACTTCCGCATCAGCGGGAGATTCTTTCAATGTAGGGACGAAAAGTTTTGAAAAATACATGCGTCAATAGTTCCGGTTAATGCTGGTAAATGAAGAAGGGAGATTTTATGTGCTAAAGGATTTTTGAGCAAGGGCAATATGATCGGTACTGTGAATTTCCAGCCAGCCTTTATGAATCTCCATATAATGTATGGCGAAACCCCGGTCGATCATTTCCTGAATGAGATCGGTGAAAGTCAGGCTGGAAATATCCCTGGATTCTTGAAAGGGTCCCGCAAAATTTTTGACAACATCGAAATAGGTTTCGAGAAATTGCTCGGCTCCAGTTTTACTGAACCGGGCAAGACCAATGAACTCGTGGGTAGCGGTTTCTGGATTGATCTTATTACCAATGTTGGCCACAATATTCTCACTGATGAAACGTATTTCCCTGCGTTCGGGCTTGTGGTGGTTTTTGCTTATAATGTAATCGAGAAAATTTCCTTCCTCCGGTTGGTGATACTGGGTTGAATTGTCGGCAACCAGGATTATATCTTCCTTGCATTCCAAAAGCTTACTTAGGATATGGCTTTCCATAAGAATATCTGAGTACAGCATGATAAAACCATTTATCATTTTTTCTTTTGCAACCAGCAGGGAATTGAGCATGGAGCCTTTCTGATAATCAGGGTTCTCCATAATTTTAATGCCCTCTGCATGCAGGTTGTCCTTGCCATAGCCTGCTATCAGGGTGATGTCGGCAAGGTTAGCGTTGCTGAGAGTTTGAATTTGATGGTCAAGAAGGGTCTTGCCGCAAATTTCCAGCATGGCCTTGGGTTTTCCGTTCAAAATTTCTTTGAAGATCGTATCTTCTCCAGCGGCAGGAATGATAACGGGGATATTAGTATTTTGTTCATCCTGCTGGTCCTTTTCTTTGACCTCCAAAAAACCTACTGTTTTGAAAATCTCCCGGACAGGGGTGCATAAAGGGTCCGCTTCCAGCGATCTCTGATTGCGAAGGAGGGTCTTTGCGGTTTCCATCATTGCCAAATAAGCACTGCGTAATAAATGGTTAGCATAAATGATAATGTTGAAACCCGCGGCACTCAATTCGTCTTCGGTGATATTGTTGTAAGTCGTGGGTACGCATACCAGCGGTTTTTTCAGTTTGAGGTCCTGCAAAATAATCTGATATTTTTGTGCAAACTCCAGAATTTCATCTGGATTTTTGGATTTGGAGTGGATCATGATTCCATCAACTCCAGCTTGGAGATATTGCGTGGCCCTGTTTAGCGCGTCTTCCATGGGTTTTCCGGCGATCAGACTTTCAATGCGGGCGATAATCATAAACTCACTACTTTTTTGAACGCTTTTTCCTCTCCGGATTTTCTGGGCAAAAACCTCTGGTTCTTGCAAGTTTTGTTGAACGCCGGCCTCCAGGCTATTGCGTTTGGGAAAGACCTTGTCTTCAATAATCACAGCTGACACACCGGCTCGCTCAAGTTTGGAGACAGTGTATTCAAAAGTGTTGGCATCTCCTCCGGTATCGCCGTCAACGATCATGGGTTTGTCTGTCACGGCCAGGATTTCGTTGATAGTGTGGAGTCGGGAGTCGAAAGTGACGACTTCGATATCGGGGTGGCCTTTCGAGGCTGAGTCCGTAAGACTACTTTCCCAGATGGCATCGAATTGTCGGGCAACGCTCTGACCTTCCGATTCCCCAATGACTTCAACCGTATTAGCTATGATGCCGCTCAATCCATTATGGGCTTCAAGCACCCGAACCGTTTTCCCGGACTCCAAAAGGGCTTTGAGTTTCCCTCGGCGTTGTTCTGGGAGAATATTATTTAGCAGGGTCATTATTTTGTTCCAGTTGTTTTGTCGGCTTCCATTTTTTCTCGAATCCAGTCAGCGACATAGATATTATCGAGATTAAACTTTTTAAGAGTATTAAAAATAACGGCCATGTGTTCTTCGCTGGAGAGGTTCTTATCCAATATGATGAGGTCCTCACCATTAAGTTTGCAGTAGCCGCTTTGTATAGAGAATTCCTGATCATTGAGGTTAGCGACTTCAATTTTTATGGATAATTTCTCGGCGGCATCTTTGAGATCCTTGACTCGGCTCTCAATGTTCTGCATGGGTAGAAGTTTTTTCAGGGTTCAGGTAATGATTCGCATAATGTCATTGTAAAATGCGAATACCATGAGGCTGAGTAACATAAACAGGCCCACCTGTTGGGCCCGCTCCCGATTTCTTTCGCTGATAGGTTTCCCTTTAAGAATCTCTATCAAGAAAAAGAAAATATGACCTCCATCCAAAACCGGAATGGGCAGAAGGTTGAGCAAACCCAGGTTAATGCTCAATAGTGCTGTCAGGCGAATGAGTTCGCTGAAGCCTTGTTCTGCCTGTTCACCATAAATTTGGAAAATCAGGATGGGTCCTCCGATGGAGTCAGCGGGGATGGAACCTAGAACCATTTTTTTTATGCTGACGGCGATCAGATAAATCAGTCTGCCTGTTTCTGTGCAGGCTCTTTTGAAGGCTCCGAAAATGCCATACCTTTCCTTTACCATTTCTCCCGCCATGCCGATACCGAGCAAGCCGATTTCTGTGCTTTTGCCTTTAATGTCCTTAACTGTTTTTGCTTCCGGAGTTAATGTTGTTTCGATTTCCAACCCATCTCTGAGGACTCTGAATGTCAATTCTTCCCCGGGCTTGTCTATGGCGGCTTTTTTCAGATCTCCCCAGCCAAAAATAATTGTGTTATCCACTGATAGCAGGATGTCACCTTCTCGAAGCCCTGCAAGGTCCGCAGGAGTGCCTTCTTTAACATAAATGATATTTCGTACCAGGGGAGTGATTCCGATCAGTCCTACGGTTTCTTTCTCACCGAAAAGATCAGTAATTTGTTCGGCGACTGGGGTAACAGCAACATGTTCCGTATTTCCGGAACTTCTTTCTACCTGGAAATCCAAAGAGCGGCCCGGGGATTTATGGACGATGGATTGAAGCTGTTCCCAATAAAGTATTTTGTTGTTGCCGATTGCCAAAATGCGGTCGCCCATCTGAAGTCCTGCCGCCAGAGCAGGAGACTCTTCCTTAACCACCCCAACAACGGGAGAAAGTGCCGGAACCCCTACCAAAAAGACGCAATAATAAATTGCGATCGCAAAGAGAATATTAAATAACGGACCTGCAAACGCAATGGCAAGACGGTGCATTACCGGAGCGGCGGAGAATGAACCCTTTTCATCAGTAACCTCTTCCCCGACTTCTTCCCCTTTCATTTTTACGTAGCCACCAAGAGGAATCCAGGAGAGAAGGTATTCGGTACCTCCACGTGTGAAGCTTAAAATTTTGGGTCCGAAACCGAGAGAAAACTTTTCTACGACAACGCCCACTTTCCTTGCGACGAGAAAATGCCCCAGTTCATGGACGAAGATGAGAGCCGCCAG
>JABIXH010000122.1 GCA_018664975.1 Nitrospina sp.
ACTGGGAACAGGAAGTCGCAGAGACCCCAGACGTGGAGGGGCGCCCCGCATGCAAAAAGAACAAGTACTTCTTCCCTCCGAGGACCAATATAAAGTTCCCAGGGCTTTCCGTGAGGAAATTCTGGATGCAATGAAAAAGCAAACTCCAAAAAGTTACGAACGCCTAGTGGGTGAATATTATAAGGAATTAGTACAGTGAATAAAAATTTACAGAATGCCTCTAATAATTGGCAAAGGCCGACCTTCAACTACAGCCTGAAATTTTTATTGCTACTTGCCCTACTCCATATTGGAACTGAAAAAAGTTTTGCTTCTCTCACAATTTCCGATGAAATCTATCGTGGATATCAACTGGTGCAAGACTGGGATATTACCTCCGCAGAAAAACTTTCACAGCAACTTTTAAAAAAATATCCCGAATCGGGAGATGCTCATTTTCTTCAGGCCCGGATTGAGTTCATGAAAGGGAATTATGAACGCTCCTGGAAGATTCTTCGTCTGGTCGGAGACAATTTAAAACCTGTCCAGGAATTCAAAGATCATGTCAATGCCACCCGGAAGGCCTCAAAAAATTTCATCTCAAAAGAAACGGAGCATTTTATCTTTCGCTTTGAGGAAGGGCCGGACGAAACCCTGATTCATTACGCAGAAAAGGCACTGGAGGCCTCATATCAGGTCCTGGGTAAAATTCTAAATTATTACCCTGAGGAAAAGGTACTGGTGGAGTTTTATTCGGACCGAAAACCGTTCTCAAAAATTTCGCCCTTGACGCTCAAAGATATTCTCACATCCGGTACGGTAGCGCTCTGCAAATACAACCGCATTATGATGATTTCTCCCGGCTCCCTGGTACGGGGATTCAACTGGCTGGATACCTTGAGCCACGAATACGTACATTATCTGCTAACAAAAAAGAGCCGAAACCACCTTCCACTTTGGATGCATGAAGGCATTGCTAAATTTCTGGAGACACAATGGCGGGGGGAAAAAAAATACCTCTCCCCCATCATGGAAACAGTGCTTTCCAATGCTTTAAAAAATAACTACCGAGTAGAGCTCGAAGACATGATGCCCTCTCTCGCAAAACTAAAAAATGCCGAGGATGTTCAATTGGCTTATGCTGAAGTATCCTCAATGATGGAATACCTTGTGTCGATTAAAGGACAAACTATTTTCTCCAATATTCTGCAAGAACTTGCCTCCAACACAGAATTCGAGAAAACCTTCATAAAGCATGTGGGTCAGAATTTAGAAAATTTTCAAACAGACTGGGGAAATTGGGCTAAAAAACTTGAGCTCCAAAATATTCCAGGCATTGAAGTTCTATCCACTGAATTTAAGAACAGGAAGGGGCTGGAACCGGAAAATAAAGGGTATAAACAACTTAAAAGCCGGACAGCTAGAAATTTTACCTTTCTGGGTGACATTCTTAAATCCAGAGACCATTTTCAAGCCGCTACGATTGAGTATAAAAAAGCACTCGATGATTCATCCACCCATTCCCCTGTTTTATATAATAAGCTTGCGGGAACCTATATGCAGACGCATAAATATCAAGAAGCGGAAACGTTATTAAAGGAAAGTTTGGCATTTTTTCCAAATTTTCACACAACGCTCACTAATTTGGGTGAATTATATTTTTCCAACCAGGACTATCAAACAGCGCGGGTTTATTTTGAAAAAGCAGTGCGCATCAACCCATTCAATCCTTTCGTACACATGCGATTGATCCATGCTTACGGTAGATTAGGTTTGATTAAGGAAAAAGAATTACAAACCCGACAGTTCAACTATATAGATTGATCCAGGAGATTGTTGATGAAAGATTTGGAACTCGTGCAGGAACTTTTAAAAGCCAAGAACGAAGTCGTGCAGGAAATACACAAAACCATTGTGGGCCAGGATGAAGTAATAGAAGATCTTTTAATCGCCCTATTTTGCAAAGGCCATTGCCTGTTTGTCGGTGTTCCTGGATTAGCAAAAACCCTCTTAGTCAATACTCTCTCCCAGACTCTCAGCCTGGGGTTCAGCCGTATCCAATTCACACCCGACCTGATGCCATCGGATATTACCGGCACCGAAATTTTGCACGAAGACCCCGGAACCGGCAAAAGGGTTTTCCAATTTATCAAGGGGCCTGTCTTTTCCAATATTATATTGGCGGATGAAGTCAACCGCACTCCACCCAAAACCCAGGCGGCCCTGCTCCAGGCAATGCAGGAAAAAAAAGTAACGGTAGGAGGAAATACCTACACACTTGAACAACCTTTTTTGGTGTTCGCCACACAGAATCCCATTGAACATGAAGGGACCTATCCCCTGCCTGAAGCACAATTAGATCGTTTTATGTTTATCATCAATGTTTCCTATCCCAGTATGGAAAATGAAATTGAAATTGCCTTGTCCACGACCTCCGGACAATTGCCGGATTTAAAACCCGTGCTCGATGCTAAACAGGTCATGGAGTTTCAGGCACTGGTACCGCAGGTTCCCGTATCAGATCATGTTGCAAGATATGCAGTAGAACTTGTTCAAAGCACACGGCCCCATCAAAATGGAGCCGCGCCGGATTTTGTTCGAGAATGGATTGACTGGGGGGCTGGGCCACGTGCCTCGCAATATCTGATTCTGGGTGCCAAGGCCAAAGCACTGATGGATAACAGGTTTGCCGCTACAATCGAAGATGTTCGTTCTGTGTGTCGTCAGGTTCTGGAGCACCGGATCATCCTTAACTTTAAAGCCGAGGCTGAAAACATTAAAGTCACGGATATCATCGAAAAATTGCTCGCAACGCTAAAAGCCTGAGTGTTGATATTGGAGGGAATCAGATCAGGTTTGCAGTTTTCCAATCGACTTCGAGTTGCAGGGGGTTCCCCGATCTGCTCTGATAATTAACATAACTATTTTTCTCGCCAAACAGAAATAAATCCCGGGTAATTTCTACATCCTGTTTGCAATACTGGATAATTTTGTTGATCTTCCCTTCCTTATACCATTGAAGAGAGACCAATCCATCCGCAGATTTTTCAGCATTAAGAGTATGTTGTGCCAAATGGTTGAGACTGAGACGAAAACCCAACAGTTTTTTAACATCTATCAACATATCGAAAGTGTTAATTTCTTGCAGGTCAAAATCGGAATAGGGTTGGAGAACGGTGTAGTCAAATCCTATGATGTTGAATCCCACTGCCAGATCTGCGGTACGAAGCTTGTCCACTAATTGGCGAGCATCTTTTTCCTCATAAGTGAAGAATTCTTGATCCAAGCTGTCCCAAACCACTCCAACAGCAAGTCCCATTTTATGGATATTTCCCCAGCCGCCCACATCGTCAGCACTTTTCTGTGTTTCCAGGTCAAAATACTGGACACGGGGACCTGAGGACAAATCCACAGGTTTTGGGGCTTCCTCCTCCTCAGTTTCTCCAAAAAGACCTAATTGTTCCGACATATGTCTGATAATTTTAAAGGGAAATTGGCTTTAATTTAGCATTCTCGCTTTCTAAATCAACGTTTTTTTATAAACTCCTAGATTTAAAGAGGTTAACACCCATTTTATCAGCAACTTTTCAAATAGCTCTGTCCTACTGGGGCAAAATATTTAGCTTCCTAAAATCATTAAAGGGCACCTCTAAAAATAATGGTTTGAGAGGTATTTTGAGCCTTTGTTCGATTCGACCTGCATA
>JABIXH010000141.1 GCA_018664975.1 Nitrospina sp.
AAAATCCGGGTTGGGTCATGGCTGCATTCCTTTCAGGGCGGAGGGAATCAAAAAAACTAACTACTCACTTATTTTAATTCATCCATCCACTTTTTACCCTATTTTTAGAGGTGCCCTAAAGTTTTTGCTATTTGATTTACAACTAATGAAAATTATAATAGCATAAGTAATATAGTTTTTACCCTGGGGAGAATTTTATGGAAACCATCCGTTCTCAAATGACCACTCCGGTCATTAGCATTTATTCCGAAGCCACTGCACAGGAAGCCGCGCAATTAATGTTGGAAAAAGAAATCGGTTCCCTGCTTGTCAAGGGTTGCCAAGGTTATGTAGGTATTCTGGCTGAACGGGATCTGGTACACAGAATAGTGAGTGAAGGTTTGGATCCAAAAGTTACTCCACTTTCTTCAATTATGGGAGAGTCCATTCTATCCATTGACCTGAATGCCACAGCCACCGAAGCAGGCTCCTTAATGAAAGAATACAATCTCAGCCACCTAACGGTGACAGAAAATGATGAGATTACCGGAATACTTTCCCTTAGAGACCTTGTCCATAAAAGTTAAACTCCCGGGACTACCACTACTATTTTGAAGGCCATGATTGAATTCTCCCACCCCGCACCACCTCATCTAATTCCTGAAGATCTTTCCCGTTAATCCCTAAAAAATAAAGGATTAATTTTAAATCAGATTGATTAATGCTAGCTAGAGCCTGACGTTGAACGATGGGTTTGGCATTGAAGGCAATTCCCAGACCTGCCCGGGCCAGCATTTTAATATCATTGGCACCATCCCCTACCGCCACCACTTGGCGTAGTGAGAACCCTTCTTTCTCAGCAAGCGATACCAATGTATTTTCTTTGGCCTCGGCATCAATAATTTGACCTTCCAATTCTCCTGAAACCTGCCCGTTTTCTATTACTAATTGATTGGCAAACCCATAGTCCAACCCATAGCTATCGCAAATTTTGTCGATAAAAAATTGAAAACCGCCACTGACCAAAGCAATTTTATAACCCAGGTACTTCAAGATATTTACCAGAGTTTCCGCTCCTGGAGTCAGAGGTAGAGAGTTGGATAACTGGTGCAGATTTTCTACCCCAAGCCCCTTTAATAACTTCACTCGTTTCAGCAAGGCCGATTTAAAATCCATTTCACCATTCATGGCCTGTCTGGTAATTGCCTCCATTTTTTCACCCACCCCAGCCAGCTTACCCAGTTCATCAATGACTTCACATTGCAAAAAGGTCATATCGGCATCGAGCACAATCAATCTTTTATTACGGCGAAAATAGGTCTCCTCCTGGACAGCAATGTCTACTCCATATTTCTCCTTGAATTTTACCAGAGCATTCAAAACTTCCTCGGAGGAGTGTGCCTCGCGAGTACCGATAACAAACTCCAAAGCATGGACATCTCCAGAATCCAGTTGTTCAATACGCAAAATGTTTATATCGAGTTCAGCAAATATCCGGGTAATTTCCAGAAAGCCAGAAGATGGAATGGAGTCGCAAAGCAGGGTCACTACCGAACGGTGCGCATAAGGAGCATCTGGGCGAGTAGCTGTCTCCCAAGGATAAATCGTGGCATTAAAATTCATTTCCTCTGCATAATCAGACAATGCTTCACGCAGAGGAGGAATATTAATATCCTCGCAACCATCAAGTAAAATAGAAAGGTTGAGCAATCCGTTAAAAACAAATTGCTTGATATCCACAACATTCCAGCCCGTCTTAACGATAAAAGCCAAGGTTTCGGCTAATATTCCCGGTCGGTCTTGCGCTGAAATATGAATATGTAGTTGGCTGGAGGAAGAAAAAGGCATGGTTCAGGCTTGCGGCTTATAACGCCATCCTTCCCTTTTTTTGCAGGTCCATCCATCATTAATTTGAAAGGTAGATAAACTCTCAAGCGTTTGTGAATTAAACAATGCAATAACACCTTCGCCCTTTACCGGGTTGCCCTTTAAATGTAAGCGTTTGAGCTTACCAAGATATTTTGCGCTGGCTAAAACCTTCAATCCTTCATCACTAATATTGTTCTGATTGAGGTTTAAATATTGAACGTTTTCCAAAAATGCACATTCAACCAATTCCTGGACTCCCTGATCTCCAAGATTGTTATCATCCAAATCCAGCCAACTGATTTCCCGCATCTTGGTTGCTTGCCATAAGAACCTCGCTTCTTCAAAGCTTAGCCCCTTTCCACTGAGCATCAATTGGTTACCCCGCAAGCGACCCTCAAAAATTTCATCAGCGTTCTTAAATCGACAATTCTCGTTCATCATAATTCCTTATTAAATCCTATAGGCGCTCTCTATAACATGAAGGACACAACCCGCCAATTCATTTTTTTTCAAAAGGAGGAACATATCTTCTGTTTTTTAATGGATTCGGCAAGTATTCCTGATCCTTAGAGTCTTCATCGTGGGGGTATTTGTAGTCCACGCCAAATCCATATTTGGATTTTGCGTCCTTATAATGCGTATCCTTCAAATGATCTGGAACGGGATAAGACAATCCCTTTCCCTCGATATCACCTAAAGCCTGGTCAATAGCTACAATAGCAGAATTATCCTTGGGGGCCCGGGCAACATAAATCACCGCTTGTGCAAGAGGAATACGGGCTTCTGGAAACCCCAGCTTTTCCACTGCGTTAGCCACAGCTTGCACTAATATAAATGCATTAGGGTCTGCATTGCCCACATCTTCGGCCGCCGTGACCAGCAATCGCCGAACAATAAAACGTGGATCTTCCCCTCCCGCAATCATTTTGGCCAGCCAGTATATCGCCGCATCCGCATCTGAACCACGCAGACTTTTCTGAAACGCAGAAGCATGGTCGTAATGCTCTGTGCCCTTTTTATCGTAAAGTGTAGCGGCTTTTTGAATTATCCCTTCAATGATTTCCAAACTAACGTGTATATTCCCCCGCGAGACAACCACATCATGAGCCGCCTCCAGCACATTAAGAGCCCGACGAGCATCACCATTGGCATGGCTGACAATCAAACCTATCGCCTCCCCGGAAAATTGCAGAGAAGATTTACCTAAACCCTTTTCGGAGTCAATCAAGGCCCTGTCCAAAATATTTCTAATTTGTGCACGCTCCAAGGATTCCAAACGAAAAGTCTGGCACCGTGAGCGAAGTGCGGGAATCACTTCAAAGGAAGGATTTTCTGTAGTACTACCAATCAGGCGAATGGTTCCATTCTCAATATGGGGGAGTACAGCATCCTGCTGGGCTTTATTAAACCGGTGAATTTCATCTATGAATAATACCGTTCCTTTGTTTTTCGATTTCCAGGCTTGGCGTGCCATCTCGATAACCTTACGAATATCAGCCACCCCGGCATTCACTGCACTGATCTCACAAAATGCGCTTTCGGTCAACCGGGCCGCAATCCGGGCAAGGGTAGTTTTACCGGTGCCCGGTGGCCCCCACAAAATAAAGGATAACCGTGATCCAGACTCAATCAAGTCCCTTAGCGGCAATCCTTTTTTCACAAGATGTTCCTGACCAGCAAAACCTTCCCAGCTTTCAGGGCGAAGACGGTCCGCCAATGGCGCAATCGGTGTTTTTTCTTCAAACTCAGGAAACAATTCCATAACTATTCTTTACCAACATTAAATATCTCTGGCACTTAGAGAACGAGCACCCAACCGCAAAGGGATATGGGAAACCGCCCAGGTGAGTACAAAAATTAACAAATAACAAATAGGAACTTCTAAACCGCCAATGGACTTAAAAAGAAATTTCTCATTAAAATGCACATAAAGTGGACGAGCACCCAACATTAACACCAAGCCGATATAACTCAATGCTAAAATCATAAACAACACACCCCCTGAGCTGGATGAAATTTCTGAAATATTTTCATGATCAAATTTAGGATAGAGAGTGCCGAGTCCCAATCCCAAACTGGTCAAACCGAAAGTTAATAAAAAGACGCCCGCAACAGAAACTTTCATCACAAAAGCATCCACTTCTAACAATTGATTAGAAACTACAACCAGCAACTCCGCAATAAACAAAAGAGGTGGGAAAAACATCCAGAATTTACTCGAAAGAAAACTTTGCATGGTCACAGGCCGCGTATAAATCAACCAAAAGCTCTTGCCTTCCACACTGGTTGATGTGAACACAAACCTGGATATCAAGGCCGCCATTACAAAACCTACCAAGCCCACATTCAAAACGGAAACCACATCCCGCAATACCTTGTTCTCCAAAGGAAGGTGCATGATATTAAATATATATACGCAGACCAGAGCAAATAATATAAAAAGTTGCGACCATTGTTCCGGGTCACGAATAAAAACTTTAAAATCCTTATTCAACAAAGCTCTGCCAGGATCTGACATCGGCAAACTTTGAAAAAGGTTTTTTCTTTTAGTCGCCCGTCGTCCTCCATCTAAAGGCGCACTTCGAACTTCCTGAGTCAGACACCAACCCTGAAAATAAATCCGTGAACCGACCCACAAAAGCAATATGAATAATCCACTCGCAACCCCCCATAGTTTTAGAGCCTGTGACATTTCTCTTTGCCCCGCGACCCAGCCCGTTATCCCCCGGGTTATCCAGTTACTGGGAAGAAATGGATAATCGGGTGCCCTAAGACTGGCAACAAACGCCATGATCTGTTCATCGGAAACATCCTGACCAAAAAATTTATCTTGTGACAAAAACCTCAAATACACCACCACACCGACCAGAAAAAACAAACCCATAAAAGTTAATACCTGATGCGTTTTATGAGTGGGGTAAGTTTTCATTAATACCATCATCCCCAGGATGGCAAGCAAACAAGGAATAGCTATAAATGGAAACAAGTTGAATATCAGGTACAAATAATAATCCCATGAAGCATTAAAGTACGAACCGTATGCCGTAAACATTGGCAGGGAGAATAATAAAACCATCCAGGAACTGTTTGCCATGCACTGAAAGTATCGGGCTGTGATCACCGATTCAATGGGAATAGGCAGAGAATGAAGAAGTTCTAGATCGCGGGATAAATAATAAACCGAGAGGGAAACAATCAGGCTTGAAAAAAGAACCATCATGAACAGGGTGATAAAAACCAGATTGACCAACTGAACGATCAACTCATCACCCACCCTGAAGGGCAATCGATCCAGATAAACAATCACCCTGTGAAAAAACCAGTAGTCCCCAATGACAAACAACGTCCCCAATATAAAAATGGAAATTGGACGCAAGGCTTTATTTAATCCAAACCTTTTAAAGACATTGGTTAGGGCCCTCAGTCTGAATTTTAAAAGAAGCCTTACCCTATTCATTATTCATTATTTATCCCCGACCTTTTGCAATTGCTGAATCCATTCCAATACCGCATAGTCCATCCATCTTCGATCACCATGAGGTGTAGCATACTTGGATATATAGCCCATGTGCCCCCCCTGTTCCGGTTGATGCAATGTCACATTGTCACTCATCTCTACACGGTCAAACACCTCACCCGGAACAAAGGGATCATCCTGGGCACATAATATGGCAGCAGGAATTCCAATTTCCTTTAAATAATGCAGGGAACTACACCGATCATAATAATCATCAACATCTTGAAACCCTCCCGCAGGGGCGGTATAGGTGACATCAAAATCCCATATCGTTTTCAAATTTTTGAGAGGACTCAATGCAGAGGGGAAATGTTTCATCAGGGCCACCGCCTGATTCCGAATCAACCTCATATAATACTGGTTGAACAAGGCACAGCTCCATTTTCTTGATAAGATCGCGCTGGATAACCTTAAGTCGATAGGAGGGTTGACAGCGAGAACCCCTAACACATTACCTGGGATCGCGCGGCCCTCCCCTAAATATTTTAAAAGGACATTTCCACTTAAAGAAAACCCGATTGGAAAAAGAGGTTTTTCCGGATTCCGCTGAACCACAAAATCTATCATTTTTGCTAAGTCGTCACTAGAACCCCCATTCCACAATCGGGGACTCAAGCCCATACCCGGACCACAACCTTGATGATTGATCAAAATCACACCATAACCCCGCATCCAGAGTTTTGCAGAAATCCGTTTGATATAACCAGATTCAGAACATCCGCCCATACCATGGGCTAGCAGAATAATAGGTTTGGATATATCTTTGGATTCCATTTCAAACAAAATAATCTTCGCCTGCTCATCCAAATGCAATTCATGCCTGATGCGCGGAGGACTGGGCAATCTCCTACCTTTAAGTTGGGAACCAGCAATCGTCTGGGCAATTCCCCCCGGAATGCCCCAATGTGCTTCAAATGATTCCATGTATTGGGCAATCCTGAAATTTGTTTGTCAGCAAAAACAAATATCTTTTGTTAAATTTTTGTTTTCGGAAACCAAAAAACAACATCTTCTTAAAAACAACAACATCTTCTTAAAAACAATGAAACTCGGTGGAATTTTTGGCTTATCACAAGTATCTAACATTTGCTTTTAATATAAAAAGGTAGAGTTGACACTCCACTTAAGTATTGTTAAATTGCCAGATTCATCAATCATATTACCAAAGTGAAAACTATTAAATCCAAATATATCCAGAGCTTCTTGGTTTTCTGCATGGTCCTTGCATTATCGTGCCCGGTGGTTTTTGGCGCTCCTGATAAGGAGGCACAAACCTTTTATAAAAATGCACTGAATCTTAGTCAGAAAAAAGATTGGGGCAATGCAGTAACCGAATTCTTAAAAGCCGCCGAACTCGCTCCGCAGGACAGCCTGATTCAAGCAAATCTTGGGGTCGCTCTCAGCCAAATGGGAAAGTATAAAGAGGCCTTGCTCTCTTTCGAAAAAGCGTTAAGGCTGGGGTACGACTCTCCGGGTCTGCGCTACAATCGAGGGGTTTCCTTTGCCCGTGTTAAATTGTTGGATGAGGCCATCCAGGAATTGGAAATAGCATTGAGCATGGACCATAGAATGGTAAAAGCAGAATATGATCTGGGAGTTTTATATAATTTGCAGGGCAAACGCGAAAAGGCTTTGGAAAAAGTTGATACTTTATTCAAAAGAAATAACAAACTTTCTAAAAAATTATTTGACCAGATTGAACCTCCTTACACAGTGATTTCGGTAGACGATGGTGGCACCTTAAAAGGCCGTGTCACTCTTTCGGGTCCTGTCCCCAGAGTTCGCTCATTCCACCTGGTCCACGCACCAAATATCGAATACTGCTCAAGGATATCTGATGGAAAAGGACACCGACTCCTTTTCGATTTCACTGTCTCACAAAATCGAGGATTGAAAGATACCATCATCCATCTGGTAAATGTTGAAAAGGGAAAACCGTTTTCGCCCAAAATGCAAATTTTCCATATTGACCGTTGCCGGGCCAACCAATATGTCATCGGCGCAAAAAATGGTGAAAATATAATGGTGGAAAATACGGACCCTATCCAGCATGAGATAGCAACATATGAAGTTCGAAATGTTTATTCAGACCAGACCAGTAACCGTCCACTCCCGGAAAAGTCCAGTCAGGTACGCAGTGTTTTTGTTCGCAAAGATGCAGAGGAATTCATTATAAAATGCAATCTTCATCCATTCCTCCAGACACACGCCTATCTGGTACAAAACCCCTACTACACGGTTTCAGATTCCGATGGCAATTTCAGCATCGAGAATATACCCCCCGGCACTTATGAGGTGGTCGCCTGGCATCCCTATATCGCCAAACAAATGGGTACAATCACTATCACCCAAAAAGGAGAAGCCAGCTTAAATTTCGAATTCAGAGGGGAAGATGAAAAAAGAAAACTATACCATGATGACATTGAAGGCTATCGGTTCAATACCTGGTTTGACAGCAAAGAAAAATTTTATGGCGGACCAAGAATAGATGATGCCATCGAAGAGTTACAAGCCTTCTGTGATGAAGACCATCTTTGCTAATTTGTATTAAACCTGAGACTTTTTTATTTCAATAGATTCAATGCAAATCTAATTTGTAGTTTTGTCTAGGTTTAGTATCTCAGCACAGGGAGGCTGATCCACCTTTTCAAATTCTGGATAAACGAGCAATTTATCGCAAATGATGGCACCATCCGATCCCCATGTTATTCCATGTTCTTTGTGAAATTTAGTACTAGGGTCTGTGATAGCTAACTTAAGTTGTTCGCATGTTAAATTAAATACCGGCAAGTCATCCGCACGCTCATCGGTATTGCCTCTAATTTCTAGTGCCTCATCTTTAGTGAAAAAAGCTCCCCTGAGGTCAGCATCTTCTAGATTAGCATTCTCAAAATTCACCCCCCGAAGGTCAGCCCCCTTTAATTTCGCTCCCCGAAGTTCAGTTAATTTAGAGCCCCAACCTTCCAACTTATATTTTTTCTTATCAATTTCTTCTGGCAAGGTTTTTGCCATTCCAAGTTCTGCTCTGCTAAGATCAGCACCTCTAAGATCAGCACGTCTAAGGTCAGCTCCCATTAGTTTTGCCCGGTTAAGATTTGCATATCTAAAATCTGACTCAACCAAATAAGCGCTTTTAAAATCAACTTTTTTCAGAAAGGATTTTTTAAATTTAGCTCCACCAAGCTTAGACTTATAAAAATCTGTGAAATAGAAACAGGACTCCCTAAAACTTACCTTTTCATCAAACTCAATTTTCACTAAATTTGCATAGGATAAGTTGATTCTTTTCAGTTGGACAAGGGTTTTGTTTTTGTATTTATCTTTGCCTATATTATCTAAGTTCCCAGCCTTTGATTCAGCTTTCAGTTTTTCAGCTTTTTCTTTAGCAACAGCATAAATAATTTCCAGAGCTTCCTTTTGCCCAATGTCACTTTTTACTTTTACCCCTTCCGCAATCACATTCCATGATTTGAGTATCCTTTCACGGTTCCAATCCTCTAATTGCACCGAAATGGAGTAACCTGTCCAGATAGCAACAAAGCCTGTTGCAACAGCGATAGTGACGGTGCCACCTTGAATAAACAATCTAAACAATGAAGATTGGTCATAACTGTATAAGATATAATCTGCGAAATATTTTAAGAGTTCTGATAGAAATTTGAACTCATTTTGAAAATCCTTTATATCAGGACATTTTTCTGGCTTTTTCCATTTATATTCCTTTGCAATACGTGGCATGAGTTTTTCCCCTGGCAATATTCAAATTTCTGCAGAATTTTATAGTTAGAAATATTTCACCCGATGGTAACCCGCTAATTAGTTTTAGTTACAACCACCGCATCAAGTTTATAATCATTTTTTGCCAAGCGGGCCGCTTCCTGCGCTTTTAGTTCATCCGCATATCTTCCGAGAAAAACCCGGTGCCAGGCATTATCAGCAACTTTGGTTTGCATCAAAAACGCATCGAATCCTTTTTTCTGAAGGCGCATTTTCAAAGCACTTGCCCGTCCCCTATCCCGGAACGAACCTACTTGCACCGCAAAACGAGGCAGGTTTTCAATGACGGGAGTGGAACGAGTTTTCTCCTTCTGTTTTTTTTCTGGTTTTTTGAGAGGTTCTAATTTCTCTGCAGGAGGGGGAGTGTCAACTTTAGCAGGAACCAGCGAAGTTAATGATTTTTGTATTGGCGTTGGCAAAAACTTGCCATTGAGACCCACATACCGGGTCATGGAGGAATCATTCAAGGTTTCGAAAAACGTATAGACAGGTGTTTCAGGCTCTTTTACCGCATTGCGCTTGGGCTTGACCGCACTTATTTTTTTTGATGAGGATTTCTTTTCCTGAAATCCAGTCACTAAGTCATAGCCCGAAAAATGTATTCCCGCCGCAGAAACCATCAAGAAAAGCATACCAAGAAGAAGTCTCATAAATTAAATGCGTCTTTAAAACTATAGGGTTACATTTTTTCTGGAGACGAAATACCCATCAGTTCGAAACCATTACGGATTGTGATTCTCAAAGCATCCAGCAAAAACAAACGTGCGAGTGTGAGCGCCTTGTCATCAGAGATAACCCGATGTCTGCTGTAATAGCCATGAAACCGGGAAACCAGGTCAAGCAGGTAATGAGAAATTCGATGCACTTCCATGGCACGAGCACTTTTTTCTACCACCTCAGGAAAAGCAAGAACCGCCCGGATAATGGCGAACTCCTCGTCTTCAGTTAGAAGTGAGAGATCAACTTCGTTAGTCCTGTTCCACACCACGCCACTTTCTTCAGCGGTGCGAAAGATACTGCATATCCGGGCATGTGCATATTGAATATAAAAAACGGGATTTTCCGGAGTCTCCGCTTTGGCAAGCTCCAGATCAAAGTCCAAATGCGTATCAGAGCTACGCATCAAGAAGAAATAACGTGCCGCATCGACACCCACCTCACTGACCACATCTGCAAGTGTTTCGAATTCGCCTGACCGGGTGGACATGGATACTTTTTCACCAGCCCGCAAAAGACTGACAAATTGAACCAATAGGATTTTAAAAATTTTCTTGTCATATCCCATGGCCTGTAAAACAGCCTCCATGCGAGGCACATAGCCATGATGGTCAGCACCCATCAGGTTAATGATTTTTTTAAATCCACGGTTTATCTTATTCTGATGATAGGCAATGTCTGAGCAAAAATAGGTTTTCTCTCCAGTTTGCTTGACGATTACCCGGTCTTTGTCATCGTCAAATGCTGAAGACTTTAGCCAAACCGCCCCATCCTTTTCATAGATATGCCCTTTGCCCCTCAACCATTCAATGGCTCCTTCAACCGATTTGTCATCGTATAAGGATTCTTCACTGAACCAATTATCAAAATTTACTCGGAATTCGGCAAGGTCATTTTCAATTCCTTTAAGAATATTATCCTTGGCAAATTTTCTAAAAAAAGGCAGGCATTCCTCTTCAGATTTATTTAGAAATTCCTCTCCGTTTTGGTCGATAATTATTTGGGCAATATCCTTAATATATTCGCCTTTATAGTGGTCCTCTGGAAAATCAAAATTCTCCCCCAGTAATTCACGATAACGGAGCCAGGTGGATCGACCGAGAAAATTCATCTGGTTCCCTACATCATTGATGTAGTATTCAGTGCTCAAATCGTACCCGGCTTTCCTCAAAATTCTAGCCAGAGCATCCCCAACGGCGGCCCCCCTACCATGCCCTACATGCAAAGGGCCTGTGGGATTCGCGCTGACAAACTCGATCAGAATTTTTACGCCTTGTCCGGCATCAGACTGGCCGAATTCATCTCCCTGCTGAACAGCACTTTTTAATCGTTCCAGAAAAAACTCATTGGACATTTTCAAATTGATGAATCCCGGCCCCGCAATTTCAACCAGACTTAAATCCCCATTTTTAAGGTAACGGGCAACACTTTCCGCAATTATTTTCGGGCTCTTGCGTTCACTCCTTGCCATCGTCATGGCCACATTGGTAGAAAAATCTCCCATTTTTTCGTCCTTGGGGTTTTCCACCACAATATCCGGAAATGGAGAAAGCTCAAGTTCTCCTGCTTGCTGGGCTTTCTCCAGAGCATCGTGAATTATTTTTTTTATTACAGTTTTCATTCAGGCTTTATCTAAAAAATTATATGTAGTGATCTAGAAAATATAGGATCGGGAAAAAATGAGGGTTGATTTTAGATCCAGGCAGGTAACAAGGTTACTTATTCCGGCTACGGGCAACTTCTCTTTCCATTTCTTCTTCCAAAGATTTTTTATCCGTTCGGAACTGCTTTTCCAATTCGGCCTTTACAGCTTCGATCTCATCGGGAGGGATCTGCTCCGGCAATTTGCGAATTTTGTCCTGGAACATTACATCCCGATCCGCAATCTTGGCGGCATATTCGTTTCTAATTTCAGCGATTTCCTGCTTTTGTTTTTTAGTCAGCTTTTTCTGGTTTTTCAACTCCGGGGCCAGCTTATCCGAACGTTCCAGACTCAATTCCAAAGCACTTTTTAATCCAGACATATTTATCTCTCAAAAAATATGATTAACTATCTAATTATAAAGGAATTACAAATCAGACTCAATAGGCATATGGGCCTGATTGGCTCAAACTTGGGAATAATATAAGACTCCGCTTAAAAGTCTAATGAACTGGAGAAAGGGCAATTCGAAAATCAGAAAATTTAGTGACATGCGTCTGCAAAACATAATCTTCTTGCTTTAGAGTCTGATCGATCTGAGAAACCATCCAAATACCCTCAATCTTTTTATACCTATAGCGGGTGACTTCCGAATACTCCTGCCCCTTTACCTCGAAGCGGGAACGGCTCTCTGAGATCGCAAACTTTCCTTCTAACTTTAAATACCTCATTTCTCCTGCAACATTTTCAGGGGAACCTGTTTGCTGAAATCGTACTTTTCTAATCACCCACTCTTTGGTATCGACCAAAAGCCTGTAGCTAGTGTCTGGGTTCAATTGAGGGTTTAACTTCAAGATAAGTTTATTCCCTTCCATAGTATGAATCCGTCCCCCATAATCCGAAAACTTTTGCTTCAAAAATAATGGAATAATCAACTCGCGGTAGGGTTTAACTTGCTGGACTAATTCCGGGAAACGTTCCTCCTCCTGCCGCTTGGCCAATTTAAAATTCCCAAGGCCATCAACAGAGTCTTGTTTCCAGGTAAAAATCAAATCTGGATTACGTAGAAATTTACCCGAACCAGAAGCCACATCCAATTGCTCCCATTGAACACGAACGGAAAGACTACTTAATCTCTGCTTCTGCGGGTAATAATAGCTTTGATCAAGTTTAGAAAGGACTGAGTGGAAGGTTTGGCCCCATGCTGGGCTTATAATCAGACAAGAAAAGATGAGCGCAATTACAAAAAATGATCGAGGCATAAGGAGGATGTGTGACTAAATCCGTTATTGCTCATTGCCTGCAGGACTCGTTGATCGCATGGAAAAACGGTCTACAGCATCCAATGAACCATCGTTTTTCAAGGACAAAAACAAATTCTGTGAATCTGCGCTATCCCAGGTTCTGGCCCCCGAAGCATAACCACGGATTTTCCCCTTTCCATCAATCAAGTAACTCGTGGGAAGTCCCATAACATGATATTTTTTCCTCACTTCCTGATTCTGATCTAAAAGCACCGGAAAAGTATAATTATTGTCCTTCACATAATTCTGAATCCTATCCTCATTCCATCGGTCAATTGAAACCGCCAGCACTTCCACACCTTCAGCCTGAAGAGCCGTATAAAGGTTTTGCATAGAAGCCATTTCTTCGATGCACGCCCCGCACCAGGTAGCCCAGAAATTAAGCAAAAGAACTTTCCCTTTAAAGTCAGAAAGCTTAACCATCTTGCCCTTTAGATCCCTCACCAAAAAATCGGGTGCATCTTGGGAAACTTTTGGCGACACCACTCCCATCTTGCCAAAAGAGTTATGTTCTGCATATCCCGTGGCAGGAATTAGCACAAGTGACAATATTAAAACCTGTTCAATTATGTTATTCATTAGTCTCATAATAGTTTCCTCATCTTGCGTTCCTATGTAAATAATCTTGAACCAATTTTTTTTCCTGGGCCGGAAATTTGATTCCCTTTTCCTGCATAAAACCATCCATCATCACTAAAAGATGATCCCATTGCTCCGGGGTATGCCGCTTAGGCCCCGGTAACCCATGACATTGGGTACAGTGTTTCTTGTATAGCTTGGCACCGGGACTTTCTGGTTCCGGAATCGTCTGTGTCCCCGCGCAAGCTATTAAGAAAAGCGATACCCAAATCACACCTAACTCTTTTTTCCCAAAAAGCATTATTAAAACCCGAGCTCTTTAGGCGGATTGAACCCTTTATAACGTCGACTCCTTTTCGTTGGAATCTCAACATAATAAGAGAGTTGCATCATCCAGTTATCCCTTAATTGCGGCCCCTCCAGATCCTGATAAATGGGCAATGTCGCGGTCAGTTCCAAAATATGTAGAGGAATGGGCTGATATTGAAATCCCAGGCTCAATGCCACTTTATGACCCCCGTAATTTTGTGGATCAAACAAAGGGCTCAAAAATGGATTTCCTGCAACTTTATTGGTATGGCCTTCGCCATTGACCCGTCCGTTAAAAGGCTCCCGGCTAAAGCTTCCTTCAACCCATCCGTTCAATTGAGCTTGAAGTACCCAGTTGTCATGCACCTGTTTCATCGCATAAAAGTCGTAACGAAACTCCTGGCCCCGGTGATAACCTTGTTCATTGTCATACACATGCGCTTCTAATTGGGTGTTGAGTCCCCACCAGTACGGATCTCGTGAAGACTGATAAGTCACTCCAACAATAGGGTCAACCGTACCACTGCCCAATTGCATCTTGAAGGGAAGAAGAATGCCATTAACACCATTGGGGGTAGCATTGGTAAATTTTCTTTCAATGGACCCGGTTGGCAAAGACAAACCATACAAGACTGAAAACTGTTTGGTCGGGGCCAGGTGGTCATCGGAAAATAAACGAGATTTCGCCAGTAAAGTAATATCCCCTAACCCAGCCGATGTCATAGTAAAGTTGCTACCTTGAGCAGGGAGAATTTCCATCGGCATTTCGTTGACGGTGACGTTGGTCATCGCCATCACAGCAAAATCATCTGTAAAAGAATAAGCACCACCAAACATGGTCATGTATTGCGTCATGGAACGGGGAACGGCAGGAAATTTTCCTTGACCGGGTGTCCCCACCAGGTCAGTCGACAGAATGTCTTCGGTACCATCCCGGAGAGGACCCATTTTCATAATCATTTCGCTCATCTTGAACCGAAACTCATGTGGCTCCGGAATGCCACCCCCAACAAGATTGAGCGGCATATTACCCCCGCAATGGGCACAACACAGCCCTATATATGCCTGGGCCAAGGAGGCCCAAACCAACATCGCAATATTTAAAATCAAAATAAAAATATTTTTCCTGAACATGAACACACCTCAAAAAAATAGAGTTTGAACGAAAAGGTGAATTTCTAAAGACCTGACAGTACGAACAAAAATAAAAGAGTCCACACTCCGGCAGAGCGCAAACAACTGTTATTTCAATCTGTCAATTATGTTCAGATGCGTTGGGGAGGATGATCGATAAGCTGGAGAAGCTTTTGTTGATTCTCGTAAGGAAGTATACCTATCTTTTGTGAAACTAGTATCGGCGAAAATGTAAGGTACGAGGTTATTTTTGATAAATCCTTGGCAATGGAGTTGCTGGAAGAACTCGAAGAACCAGAATGAGTGCCACAATCTGGGCGCAACTCACTGCCTGTTACAACCCCCTTCTCATGAGGACAGGGGATATTTCGAGAATGCTGGTGCATATTCAAAATACAATACAAGGGTTTCTCTGCTTTATTAAAAGGAGATACCGCATTGGATTTTCCATGGTGGTGTTGATGCGATGATCCGGCTTGTGCCACAGAAGCCATAAAAAGGACCATGCAGACCAGAAGCAATATCGAGAAAAGTTTAATTTTAAACCGACAACTCATTAAAACCCTCTTATGATAAATAATCTCAAACAGCTTCATCCGTATAGTTTTATATTGGAACCCATCTAAGTCTGAAATTCAAGGATAATCATACAGATAGACTTGAAATGCTTTTTATTCCCTATATTTTCACTCCCAGCTTTTAGAGGTTTTCCAGAATGGTTTGTCAAAATCGTGCCTGTTTGTTATTCTGGGCTTTGTTATGGAAATGAACAAGCAAGAACCTCTATTAAGAGAACTTAAAAATTATCTCATTCATTTAAAGGATTTGGGATATACAGAAATCCCCTGCGAAGCAGAATTGCTCAATAATTCAGCATCTCCAGATAATAACCCTTCTAGCTCGAAAAATAATATGGCCTCAAAAAAGAGTACTGCCCTGACCGCAGTGCAAAAAGAGTTAGGCGATTGTACCCGTTGCAAACTCTCAGAAGGAAGGAAGAATATCGTTTTTGGCTCGGGCAACCCCAATGCAGACCTTGTATTTGTCGGAGAGGGGCCAGGTGCCGATGAGGACGAGCAGGGACTCCCCTTCGTAGGTCGATCCGGAAAAAAGCTGACAGAAATTATTGAAAAGGGAATGGGTCTGAATCGGGAAAAAGACACCTATATCTGCAATATCGTCAAATGTCGTCCACCGGGTAATCGGGACCCCGAACCGGATGAGGTTTCTGCCTGCAAACCCTTCCTCATCCAACAATTACAAGCTATCAAACCCAAAGTCATTGTAGCTTTAGGGAAACCCGCGTCTTCAACCCTGCTGGGAAGAACTGTACCCATAGTCAAAGAGCGAGGCACCTGGCATGAGTACGAAGGCATCAAGCTGATGCTTACCTTTCATCCCTCCTATCTGATTCGGTTCTATACTCTGGAGAATCGCAAGGCAGTCCATGAAGATATGAAAAAAGTTTTGAAAGAGCTTAAAAAATGAATTCGATACAGGAAAAAATAACCAGGCTCAAAAACAATATTGAGCAGGTAATATTTGGCAAAGGGGAGACCATTGACCTTGCGGTCACCTGCCTTCTCGCCAAGGGTCACCTGCTCATTGAAGATGTTCCCGGTGTTGGCAAAACTTCTCTTGCCCATTGTCTGGCAAGTTCACTCCATCTGGAGTTCAAACGCATCCAGTTCACCAACGATCTTTTGCCCGCCGACATCACGGGTGTTTCCATTTATGATCAGCAAGAAAAAACGTTCCATTTTAAACAAGGTCCCCTGTTTGCAAACATTGTTTTGGCAGACGAAATTAATCGTTCTACACCACGAACCCAAAGTGCCCTGCTTGAGGCAATGAATGAAAAACAGGTCTCTGTCGATAACAACACCCATAACCTTGAAGATCCCTTTATGGTTATTGCCACGCAGAACCTGATAGAAAGTCAGGGAACCTATCCCCTGCCAGAATCACAGTTAGATCGGTTTATGTTCTATATTTCCATGGGCTATCCTTCGCCTGATGACGAAAGACGTTTATTGCAAGAGCAATCCACCCGCCCTAACCCGGCAAGCATCGAGACGGTACTGGAAAAAGACGAAGTTTTAGAACTCCAGGCCAAGGTTAATTCCGTCCGGATAGAACCGGTTTTGACCGACTATATTCTCAACATCATCACCGCTACCAGAGAAAATTCGAATTTTTCCCTGGGGGTGAGTCCTCGCGGTGGATTGATTTTCCAACAAGCACTCCGAGCACGGGCGCTAGTCTGTGGACGAGATTACTGCACCCCTGATGACGTAAAACACCTGGCTATCCCGGTATTGTGCCACCGTGTCATCCCCCAGTCGCACAACCTTTCCAGACGTTTTGCTGATACCGCTTCCCTCATCAGTCAGATTTTAGAACAAGTTTCCGTGCCCGTTTAAAATGGCAACTTCCGAAAGTTGAAATGACCATCGCCCGCTCTGTTTTCACCCTCACTTTACAAAACCGCACACTAAACTTAACTCGGGAAGGATTTGGATTCATCGTAATTCTATTTGGGGTAGGACTCGGAGCCATCAACACTGGAAACAATCTATTGTATTTGGTACTAGCGATGTGTTGCAGTTTCATCGCTGTTTCAGGAGTGCTATCCGAAATGAGTTTAAAAAAACTCAGCGTTGAAGGCGAGGTCCCTGCCTATCTTTACGCTCAGGAACCCGGCTCCTTGAAGGTGAAACTTACTAATCATAAAAAATGGGCACCGTCCTATTCCATTCGGGTTAAGGAGGCTAAATCCCATAAACCTTTTGATCTGGAACCTGAACCCTATTTTTTCTTCATCCCATCTGGAAAAACCATTGAAATATCTGTTTTGTTGACAGTCCACAAGCGAGGACCTTTAAAAATTGCCGCATGCCGACTGGCAACCCGTTTTCCCTTCGGGTTTTTCTACAAAACCAAAAGCCTCCCATTAAACTTAGAGACTGTAGTTTTTCCTGCCATACACCCGATTAAACTTCCTCAGCATTCTGATGCAGGACAGGAGGGCGATGGCAGAGTAGAACGAAGAGGGGATGAGCTCTATGCAATTCGGGAATTCCAGGCAGGAGACTCCTTGAGTTCCGTGCACTGGAAATCTTCCGCTAAAACAGGGCGACTCCGAGTAAAGGAATTTCAGAGCCAGAACAGCTATACCGTTTTTCTGACTCTCACCGACCCTGCTACCAACCAGCCTGTTCATGCAGAAGTTTTGGAAGAACGAGTGAGTGAAGCCGCATCACTAATCTATCACCTCGTAAACCGAGGCCATGAAGTGAGCTTAAAAACGGAAGACTCACAAACTGCTTTTGGCAGTTCCCAGGCACATTTGATTGACCTGATGCATAAATTGGCTATTATCCACTAACCATTTGCGAACTATCGAGCGACCCTGGTTTTCAATAATGAAAACTATTGAGAAGGAATTTGATTTCTAACGTTTCAGAATACTTTGGGAGAAATATTTAGCGGGGATTTCGATATCAAATTCGATGACATCGAATTTATAAGTGGTTTGGGTATTTTCCTTGAGCATGTCGCGGAAAACCAAAGTGCGTGGAAACAGACGCGTTTTAATTTTTTCGTAATCTTTAAACTCAATCCGCTTTAACAGTTTACCACTTTTGGCAAAGCGTTCTTCTTTCAGGACAGTCTGGTTCTCCGGGTTGATCCAAACCTTGCGGGTTTGATAAGTTGTTTCCTTATCTCGAGCCACCAAATGCAAAACCGCACAATTGGTTCCAGAAAATTCTTCGCTCCCCTCCAGAGTTGCAGAATAAGAATGACTCAACTTATGGTCTTCCATCTGATCCTCATAGGAGAGATCGCTACCCATCATTGACTGACGGAGGAGATGACCGGCTATCAATATTTTTCTATCCGTGCGCGGTGTATACATCCAGAGTTTGCCACCTATCTTCAGCATTTTAGTGCCCTTTTCCCGGGCCGGTGACTTGTAATGACTGTATGCGCGTGTCACTCCTTCCATCCAGGAGTCCTGAGTCAAAGTACGGACTTTTCGTCCATTGTCGATAATGAGCCGTCCTGATATAAACTTGGTATTCGCCCATAAATTGTCATCCACCTGCTCTAACAGTTTTTGAGCATTTATATCTTCCGCATTACATGGGATTACAAGCGTAACCATGCAGAAAAGAAAGATGTTCATTTTTATAAAAATTTTGCTCTTCACGGTTATCACCCTGCTTCCAACTCACGGAATAAATTTGCTTCCGAACGTTTAAAAATGGCCATGCTGGCTACAAGCGTTCCGGCGACACTGGCAAAAATACCCGGCACAACACCTTGAATAAAACCTCCCAACGTCACACGGGCTCTTACTATATCGTTAATCATCAAACCACTTTGGGCAAAACTATCTCCCATATTTAATCCTACTTCCTGAAGATACCAGGCAAACGATCCGCCCAATAAGGACCCGACCATAGAACCCAGAATGCCAATCCACAACCCTTCCATTGCTAGCGTTAAAATCAATTTCCAATGAGGTTCCCCAAATGCCAGGCGCAACCCCATTTCTCCGTAGCGGTGAATGCCACTTAGAATACCGGCATTCCAAAGTACCAGAACCATGAGAAACGTAAAAATCCCTACAACAAATCCCTTGATGACCCTGAATTTATCCATAATCGCACCGATGTTCTGCTGGTCACGAATACTAAGTACAATAGGAGAATCGTCTTTTACCCAATCCTTCGGTGGGATCCAATCCGCCAGTACTGCCTTCATGTTTCCTTTGATTTTTTCATAGCGGTCAAAGCTGGCACTGGAAGGAAAATAACCCAGCCAGTCCGTCACCATATCTTCCATATAAAAAGTATTCTGCGCTGAAACCAGATCAATCAACACCATTTTTTTATCCATGGCCGTGACCCCAAACCGAACCAGGCCTACAACTTGATAATTGTCCGCCACCAATCCCCCATCGAAAGACTGTCCGATTAATGTTATGGGCTGTCCCACAGACACATCAAGAACTTCTGCCAGTTGAAATCCCATCAACATCTCATTAGGTCCTTCAGGAAGGGAGCCCTCAACCAGAGAGGATTTTAGTCGGAGTCGTTGTATCTCTTTAGAGGCCGGAGTTATTAAATCCATCGCCATTCCTACCACTGGAGTTTGGGAGCGCGTTTCACCCTGTTCATCGGGGACATCCAATATGGCTCCCCAGCGGATTCTAGGTGCCCAATCCACTTCAGGATCGGAGTGCTTTATCAGCCAGTCACGAGTCTCGCGTTGATTAGCCAGAGCGCGATCCAAAGGGCGTAGGTGCTCCTCGTCATAAAAAGACTGGTTTACCAATCGCAAGTGACCGGAGTCAAGATTAGCGGTCATGTCGATCATCCCCATAAAGACACCTTCCATGAAGCCCACCAAACAAACCACCAAAGCAACCCCAATCGTCACCACGGTAAACGGAAATAAAAATCGTGCTTTATCACGGATCATTCCGCGAAACCAAAAGCTGGTCAAGTGATTGCCCTCCCCCGTAAAGCCAGAGTTGGGTCAAGCCGAGTAATTTTCTTTACCGGTAGCCATGCTGAAACTATGATCAATGCCAGTACAATGAATACAGAAACCAAAATTTCCCGGAGTTGGTAATCCGGATATATGGTTTCCCGGATTGGGAAAGATGCTTCACTTAAATGCGACACATCAAATCCAACACCTTGAAACCAGATAAAAAAAGGTACTCCTAGAACCACCGCAATAATCAAGGCCCACAAAGCCGCAAGCACTCCCTCCAGCGTAAAAATTCTTACAACCCGTTGTGGCTCCATGCCCAGCGCCATCAGGGTTCCGATTTCTTTCTGTCTCTTGAAAATATTTAATATCTGAGTATTAAAAACACTGGTACAAACCAGAACCATCAATATGCCCCAAAGGATTTTAGAGTTGATTCGGTCCTGACGTAAAAGTGCCAAAAGGTCAGCCATAAGCAATTCTATGCCATGAAACTCAAAACCCTCCAACGAACCCAAATATTTACGAACAGCCACCCAACTCACTTCACCTTCACGGTCAGTCATAGCTTGCAAATGGTCCAGCCGCAACCAGACCACGCCATCATCAATTCTCGGATTGATGATGTCCCCCACATCAACAATCAAAACATCCCGGGCATCCACCGCCCCCCCCTTATCGCGCCATTTCAAAACTACCGTATCGCCTTTTTTCAAATGGGCTTTCCTGGCCATTTTCACACCCACAACAACAGGAATCATTTCTCCAATCTTATTTTCAAAAGATTTTAATCCAGCAAGCGGTAATTGAAGAAGCGATTGATCCATGGCGATACCTCGCAACTGTACCGGGTACAATCGGCGGTTAGGGTAAAGTTGGCCCTGTTGAATCAAAACTTCAGCTTTGTCTCTGTCAGGAAGTCCCTTCAAGGCTTCGGAAACCGAAATTGTAAAATCTTCCCACTCGGTTGGAGTGAGAATATCAAAACCGGGTGCCCGGTAATGACCCCCGCCAACATCTGTCGATACCAGGTTTCGTGTTGCCTGGGCCTGAAAACCATTTAGCAAGGACAACATAAAGACCAGCGCAATGATAGATAGAGCCGCCACCAATACATTCAAAAATGCCCGCAATCCTTGACGGTAAAAATTTTTAGCCGCAATGCCCCAGTTCAAGTTTCTATCTCCTTGGCATCACTACGTTTGTCCCAGCTTATTCTGCCATCTTCCAACCTCACTTCTCGGCGGATATAGCGGGTAACCTTTTCATCGTGAGTAGAAAAAACAACTGCCGCCTTATATTCCTGATTGAGTTTCTGCATTAACTCTAAAATCTGATGCGAGTTTTCCGAATCAAGGTTTGCGGTGGGTTCGTCAGCGAGAATCAACAA
>JABIXH010000279.1 GCA_018664975.1 Nitrospina sp.
ATGTTGGCTTCGGCACCAAAAATCAATGGCGGAAAAAATCCATTGCCGCAGGTTCTCCTGACCATGATAGAGGTTACCTTCAAAATCATTAAGGTACATCATGGTCAGCGGGTACACGCCCCTTTGCAGATCAATGTTGGAAAAATCCTTGGAGGCCCAGGCCCAGTACTCGCGGTCAAACGAACCGTAAGTCGCTGAGGTGGGGTCCCGATCCAGTTCTGTTAACAGGCGGGGAATCCCGATTAGGATGGCTTCCTGGTAAATCTGGATTCGGTTTTTAGCTTCCATGATTCTATAAACCGACTACGGGAAAATTGTTTGTGATTTAGATTCCAGTTGCATTAAACGGTTGGGTAAGTTTTGAGAGGGAAGCAAAATAAGAAACGGCGGAAAACTTTTCTTATTTTTTATTTGAGAAACAAAAGTGAATAATATTAGACCCTGCCATCATTAATCGATAAAATTTGTCTAAGCTATCCATTTTTTTCAGCCATTTAATAAAATATGAAGGGCGCAAATAAAAGGCTCTATATGCTTTTCCAATGACATTTTTTAATTCGTTGTGGTTCAGATCACACAACACATCAGAGTAATAAGTAGTGGTATGCAATGTTTCCATAGTTGCAATGGTTCCATCAATTTTTTCAGGTATTTTATCCTGGACCAGTTTAAAATATTCTGTTCCAGGGTATGGGGTCAGGATACCAAAACTTGCGGTAGTCGGATCAATATCCTTTATAAACTGAAGCGTATTTTTAATAGTTTCATTGCTTTCTCCAGGTCCGCCAAAAAACATATGAGCATGAGTGTCTAACCCTGCCTCGTGGCAAATGCGAAAAGCCTCCCTTGCCTGATCAGCTGTTGCTCCTTTTTTAAGGTTTAGCAACATTTGGTCGTCTCCGGTTTCGACGCCAAATTTTAGCATATGGCATCCAGCCTGTTTCATCATCTGAGCGCTTTCACAGTCAATCATATCGACGCGACCATTAGCAATCCAAGTGACATCTATTTTCTCATCGATGATTGCCTGGCAGATTTCCATATTTCGGCTTTTAAAAGCAGTGAACGTTTCGTCACGAAAAAATATTTCCTTGTAGCCCAGGCCAGCCAGGTATCGAATCTCCTTCAAAACATTTTCGGCAGTTTTTACCCTGATATCATTGCCATAGAAAAAGGGTGAGGTGCAGTAGATACATTTGGCCGGGCATCCTCTGGAAGTTTGCATAGTGGCATAGGGCATCCTCTTAACTACAGGATTAAAGTAGTCCACATTTTTTGGAAGCAAAGTCCAATCAGGAATAGGCAATTGGTTCATGTCAAAATGACCGTCAAAATCATTAACTATAGGGCCTTCAGGACTTTTGTAACCACAACCAGGCAGACCTTGCAAATCTTGACTATCGACTACCCTTCGGACGAGGTTTCTGATAGCCATTTCAGGTTCGCGAAGAATTATAAAATCAACCAAGCTTTCCTCCAGACAAGCTAAAGGCATGAAAGTAGGATGTGACCCGAAAAGAATAACCTTTACCTGGGGATTGAGTTTTTTGATATGCGCCGCTGTCTTCAAGTCATCGCGGTGGGAATTGCTGGAGGACATCATAATTAAAAAGTCCAGACCCAGGAATTTTTTATTCTTCAACTGCTGGTAAGCCAAATAATCTATCTGGGCGTCTATAAACTGAACTTGATGCCCATCCTCCTTAAGGATGGTAGCTACATACAGGTGATTAACAGGTGGCATTTGCGTACCGCCAATTCTTCGCCCATTACACCAAGATCCATAGACAAGGTCACGGATGACGTTTTTTCGATTTACACCTTCTCCTGGCATCAGCACCAGAATATTTGCTGTAGCCTTATTTTGCGTATCTATGTGATTTGCTGTGTCTTCCAAACTAGAAAGCATCGGGGTGACTCCGAAAAAAATATTCCAAACCATAATGGTCCAGAAAATATTTTAACCAAATCTTGCTAGATATTATAACGGTTCAAATACGGCTTAACCTTAAAGCTTTCAAGGAAAACCAAAGCCGGGACTAAAACCATATAACTTATTGCAATAAAAAAACTTGCGTCAATGGTTGGGGTTTCCATCAATGTATCTATCATACCATAACTGAAAGCTCAACAAGGCCCAAAGGTGCCTGCCGTAGTCCGCTTTTCTGGCCAGATGCATCTGGAACATCCTTTGGATTTCCGGGTAATGGAATATCCCAAGGCTTTCCACTTTTTCTCTGGTAAAAATACTTTCAAAAGTTTGTGAAAATATTCCCCTTAACCAGATTGAGGAGGGGGGAGCAAATCC
>JABIXH010000098.1 GCA_018664975.1 Nitrospina sp.
CTGTGTTTCAGTTTGAAGATGCAGTTGTCCAGATTTTCGACTTCAAAAGCCAGATGCACCAGGTCTTCGGGAACTTCAACCTTTCCCGAATCGGGAAACGAGCACAACTCCAGTTCGCACTCGGTACCGGGAAAGCGAAGGAACACCAGTTTGGAACCACGCGGTGAAGTTTTTTGTTCCAGAACTTCCATGCCCAGGATATCCCTGTAAAACCGGATGGACTGCTCCATGTCGGAAACGCGAAAGCGGGTGTGGAGATATTTTTTAATCATAATTGAAAAATATTATATACCATTTAACCTATTTAGCCTATGTCTGGAAACGGCCAATAGCGGACGCTTTCATTACACATTATATTTTTATTCTCCCGTTCAACTTTAAAGCAGTTGGTGCTGGGATTCAGCGGTTCTACAGTTGGGATCTTGTAAATAGGCGATCGTTGATTTTTTAAGATCCATTTTTATAGAATTCAAAATCAGTATATCCTTCCTTTTCAAATGAAAACCATGCACCGACTTCCGCATCGGCAGTCAGCGGCCAACCATTACGAAATCGATCCACAAGATCAGGGTTACTGATAAAAGGCCGTCCAAATGCGATCAAATCCGCATTCCCTTCTTGGATAGCAGTTTCTGCTGTCTCTTGGGTGTATCCACAGTTTCCAATTATCGGGGCAGAAAAAATCTTGCGAAATTCATTCAACTTCATGGGTTCTCCAAGCTCATGAAAACCAAACGTCAGGCCATCAACAACGTGCAAATAAGCCAGGCCTACCTTATCGAGTTGGCTGGCGAAATAGGTAAATGACTCTCGATAGTCTTCAGAACCCATGTCATTATAATTTCCATTGGGACTGAGCCGCGCGCTCACCCGTTTGGCTGGCCAGACTTCAGTAACCGCATTGACAATTTCATGAAGAAACCGAAACCGATTTTCGAGGCTGCCCCCATAACGATCCGTTCGTTTATTGGTTTTTGACTGCAGGAACTCGTCTATTAGATACCCGTTGGCACTATGAATCTCAACACCATCGAAACCAGCTTCTTTAGCTCTTCTTGCCGCCTGCTTGTAATCATCTACAATTTTCGGGATCTCATCGGTGTCCAGCGCCCTTGGCACTTCGAGGTCTTTTTTACCATCCGGAGTATGTATATATTTATCATTTAGTTTTATTGCAGATGGGGCCACGGCAAGTTCTCCCCCATGAAATGCGCTGTGTGAAGCCCGGCCACAATGCCAAAGTTGAAGAAAAATTTTTGATCCCTTCGAATGAACCGCCTCCGTAACTATTTTCCAAGCCTCTGCCTGCTCATCTGTATAGATACCCGGCGCGTTGACCCAACCCACGGCCTGTTTCGATATAAAAGTCCCTTCCGTAATGAGAAGTCCTGCCTCTGACCGTTGCGAATAATATTCAGCCATTAACGCGTTAGGTATTTGCATCGAACCCGCACGGGCTCGCGTCATAGGCGAAAGAGCAATACGATTTTGTAAAGTGAGATCGCCCAACTGGAAGGGGCTAAATAATGCGTTTGAGTTTGCTTTCTGGTTCATAGTTTCATGTGTCCATTAAAATTAGTGGGGAAGTTATTAAATTATATCATAGAGAAATTCCGGCTCTGTAAAACAACTGGGATCCAACAAGAGATGGGACAACCTATCTAATGATTGTAAGAAGAAAGACTTAATTGGAGCTGAGATCCAGTGGTTTGTGAATGGGGGTTTAAGAGTGCGATTGTAGTCATGAAAAGACATGACCCTTTTATATGTCTTTAAGGTTGGGCAATTTGTGAAATAAATGAATGTCCGCTTTGGGTCGGAAGCAGACCTGAACCCGGTTAGCCTGACATTATCCGAATTGGACAACCGGGCAAAAAACAGAGAAGACTGAACGAGCACTTGTCAGTCGACCCCACGCCTAGCAGGTTGCTGAAAAACTATTTTGTACGGAAGAAAAAGTCGCCCTGAGGCCCTCGAAGGGTGATAAACCCTTTAAATAGGGTGTA
>JABIXH010000101.1 GCA_018664975.1 Nitrospina sp.
CTCTTGTCGCTGGCAAATGATTTTCTTGAGCAACCCAAGGCTATTTAATTATTACCCTGTAACTATATTATTCCTCCATTTTTGCTTTTCCGCACTGAAGAATTTTTCTTTTTTCAATTCGCAAATATAAAAAGGGTGTGATATAAGCAAGGTCACATTTTTGACCTGTAAAACATTTTTTTGAACGACAATCATTTGGCTACCCCAGACATTAAAGAACTAGAAAAGACAGCCTTGGAACTTAGAAGACTGGCCCTTAAAATTATTTTTCAGGCAGGGTCCGGTCACCCAGGAGGAAGTTTCTCTGCGGCCGATTTAATGACAGCCCTGTTTTTTGGCGGAATTTTAAAATACGACTCCACCAACCCGAAAGATCCCAAAAGAGACCGATTTTTGCTGAGCAAAGGTCATGCATCGGGTATTTATTATTCTGTGTTGGCGAGAGCGGGGTTTATCTCCGAATCCGATCTGGATAGTTACCGCAAAATAAATAGTCCGCGTTTTCTTTCCGGTCATGGTCACCCTAAAACTCCGGGAATAGAAATTGCCTCGGGCAGTTTGGGGCAGGGCCTGAGCGTGGCTCATGGAATAGCTTTAGGTACCAAACTAGATGGATATGACTCTAAAACCTATGTCATTCTTGGTGATGGAGAGCTTCATGAGGGACAAATCTGGGAAGCCGCCATGTCCGCAGATAAATTCAAAAGCAATAATCTGATCGCTATTGTCGACTACAACAAAGTCGCACAAGACAATATCACCAAAGACTTGAAAGACCTGGAGCCTCTGGAAGATAAATGGAATGCTTTCAATTGGGATGTGCATCGAATTGACGGACATAATATGGAAGCCATCATGAAAGTCCTGCAACTGCCCCTTCATCCAGAAAAGCCCCGGGTTATCATTGCAGATACGATTAAAGGCAAAGGTGTGAGTTTCATGGAAGGTAAAACTGCCTGGCATGGCGTGGCGCCTTCTGCCGAAGATTATGAAAAAGCTATAAAGGAACTGGCATGAAAGACGCACCCACACGAGATGCATATGGCCAAGCCCTGGTAGATTTTGGCGCTGATCCCCGAATTGTCGTTCTCGATGCCGGGGTGAGTGACAGCACTCGTTCCAAAAAATTCGGCGATAAATTCCCCGACCGGTTTTTTAATATGGGCATTGCCGAGGCAGATATGGTCTGCACCGCGGCAGGACTGGCCACCACCGGGAAAATCCCCTTCGCTACCGGATTCGCCTGTTTTCTTCTCGGCAGGACTATGGATCAGGGACTGGTCAGTATCGCTTATTCCAACACCAACGTTAAATTAGTCGGTACCCATACAGGGCTATCAGTGGGTGAAGATGGCCCCAGCGCCCAAATGATTGTAGATATCGCTTACACCCGTGCCATGCCCAATATGATCGTGGTGCAACCGGCAGATTGGGAAGAAACCGTCCAGGCCACCCGCGCTTTGATTGACTATGAGGGGCCGGCTTATTTCCGCCTCGGAAGACCAAAAGTAAAGGGTATATTCGACAGTTCCTATAAATTCGAAATTGGCAAGGGCAGGGTGGTTAAAAAAGGCGCCGATCTGGTTATTTTTGCCACCGGCATCATGGTTCAGGAAAGCATGACAGCCATGGAAATGCTGGAAAGAAACAATATCAACGTGACCCTGGTCAATATTTCAACTCTCAAGCCGATTGACCGAGGTCTCGTTATAGAAATGGCCTCCAGCCATAAAGCCATCATTACCGCCGAAGATCATAACTATATCGGCGGTTTGGGCGATGCCGTTGGCGAGGTACTTCTGGATGCGCAAATTTCCAAACCGTTCAAACGCATTGCGGTGAAAGACCAGTTTGCAGAAACCGGCACAGGTGCCGAGCTTTTCGAAAAATATGGATTGTCCGCCAACCATATCGTTCAAGCAGTAAAAGACAGCCTCCGCTAGGCGCGGGGCCAACCTAATTTGTCCCCCTGAGTCACCATGTCATCCTGAGGCTCTCGAAGGATACTGAAGGGCAAAACACCCTTTAAAACCAGCCCTATAGACCCAACATTTCCTGGTTGACATAATATATGTTATGGGAACCTAGTTTCATGGGGGCCCAGAACCTGTATTTTAGTAAAACATCCATCAAAGCTTCAAATCACTCCTAGCCTCAATAATTATTTCGGCAATTTTCTGCCTAACATTATTAACAGAATTATTAAGTGTTTCAATACTTGAATTTTCCTCAAAACTCACTGTACTTTCACTCAAAAACACCTGACCCTTTCCGATAGATATTATTATCTCGGATTTAAGCTTTAAAATATTGTCCCAACCCAAGTCTTCTCCTCTTGATCATTTTCAATCAAATAACTGAGTGAGCTCATCTCCAATTGCAGACTGTGTAGCAAAGATATAAGTTCAGCGTATATACCCTGTTTGTATTCCCATATTTTTTTCTCAAGCCATTCTTCTTTGGAAATTTGTGCTTTTATCTCCTCAGTAATTTTTGTTGTTTCCTTTAGCTGATCAAGAATCTCATCAAAATCCTCTTTCGTAGCGTAATTCTTTCCTTTTTGCCCCATATAGGAGCCAGCAAAGCCTGAAAGAAAAACAACGCCTCCTATCAATACGTAGACCCATAGTTCAGGAGTAAGTCCACGCTCTAATACTTGTTTTATGATGTTTTCAATTTGTTCTGCGGACATAACCTTTGTTAGAATTATAAGGTTTTAATTCCTGGAAAACTATTTTTTCAACCAAAATATTTTACATTATTTGCCTAAAATTAATAATTTTTAGTTTCCTTTTTATATGTTGGAAACCTGCGATAATCTCATCCTCACGGTCAGAAAATCAGTTCAAAGACACGATACCAATGCCCTTTGAATCTCTACAACCGAATAAACCGGCTGGGTCTCAAACCGGATTAAGGGTAACCCGGCGGTGGAAAAAACCTCATCCAAAAACAGACTTTCTTTTTCAAACCGCTGATGCAACGCATCGCCTAACACAATTGCGCAAGCTATTTCACCGTCTCCCTTTCGGACCACGACAAAATCAACTCGCTTGGACTGAACTCTTTTAAATGCCGCGAAATGTTTTTGGAAATCAACGTCCAGCAAATCCACCACCCTGCATTTAGCAAACACCATAAATTCTGGTCCCATCGCTTCCACCAGCGCATCATAAAATCTCTTTTCATCTTCGCTGAAGAAATGAGATTTTTTAACATAAGGGAAATAGGAGGATTTGATATAGTTTCTTTCAATCCACTCCAGGATTTTTATAACAAACCAAATAAAAATTAATATGATTGCCAAAGCCGCAATGGGCTTGAGCAATAATTTTTCGAGTGAAGAAATCATGTTGGATATAGTATCTGAAAAGTTAAATTTTTACACCCATTAGCACAGTTAAAATGCTTGACTATTTGATCGCTGAACCTGATAGTACATTGGTCTTTGGGGTACGAAACTCCCCTGCCCGTCATTGCGAGGAGCTAATAGTGACGAAGCAGTCCAGAATGCTGGATCGCCGCTCTCCTTTTAGTCGCTCGCGATGACAACTTATTCAAAGTCACCTTGACCCCGAGTTACGTTTCTTAATTAACCTCCATCACACCCTTTATGTGCGGAATTGCTGGCCTCATCAATTTTAACCCCTCCGACCAGGCAGAAAATTCGGGCAAGGTTCTGCGTAATATGCTCGATGCTTTACGCCATCGCGGCCCGGATGACCGGGGTGAAGAGCGCATTGAGGTTACTAATGGCCCCACGCTCCATTTAGGCCACCAGCGTTTTTCCATCATCGACCTGACTCAGGCCGGGCATCAGCCGATGGCCAACGATGATCAATCAGTTTGGGTCTCGACCAACAGCGAAATCTATAATTATAAGGAACTCAGAAATGAGTTGGCGGGAAAATTCCAATTTCACTCCGAATCTGATACCGAAGTTTTATTAAGAGCTTACGAAAACTGGGGAGTCCAATGTCTGGATAAACTTTTGGGCATGTTTTCTTTCGCCATCTGGGACAGCCAAAAAGAAGGGTTATTTATTGCCCGCGATCGTTTAGGCATCAAACCTCTTTATTACAATATTCAGGGAAAACAGTTTGCCTTTGCCTCGGAACTGCGTTCTCTCCTTGCCAGTGGTCTCATACCAAAAACCATTAATCCCAGCGGGCTTTATAACTACCTTTCATTTGGACATTCCAGTGCTCCCGAGACCCTAATAAACTCGGTGCGTGAATTGAAAGCCGGACATTATTTATGGATCGATAAAAACGGCAATTGGCAGGAAAAGGAATATTGGAATCCTTTCAACAAAAATAATTCTCCCCTTACCGATATCCAGGAACAAACCAAAGTTATAATTGAGGAAGCGATTAATTGCCGTCGCGTCAGTGACGTACCGTTGGGAGCTTTCTTAAGCGGTGGTGTTGATTCCAGTGTGGTGGTGGGTAATCTGGCAAAGTTTTCTGAAGACCCTATCTCCACTCTGACGATAGGTTTTGCAGAAAAGCAATTTGACGAATCGCAATTCTCTCAGGAAATCGCCGACCGATTCAAAACCCATCATCAAATAATGCGTCTGGACGAAGATCAACTTTTACAGGCTCTCCCCTCTTCTTTATCAGCCATGGATCAGCCCACCATCGATGGCATCAACACCTATCTCATTTCACGTTCGGCTCATGAAGCGGGACTCAAAGTAGTGTTGAGTGGGTTGGGAGGCGATGAGTTATTTGGCGGCTATCCTTCTTTTCATTTGATCCCCAAACTATTGCAAAGAAAAAAATGGCTGAAAATGATTCCTCAGTCCTTGGCCAGATGGGGAATCGGTATGAGTAAGGGGCTGTTTTCTCCCACTCAAGCTATGAAACTGGATCACTGGGTTCAGGGTAAACTGAGTGGAGCCCATGAATATTTTCTTATTCGCGCCCTCTTCTGCCAGGAGCCTGTTTTAGCTTTATTTGCAAACCGTGAACAGGCACAAACTGAAATCAAAAAAGACTATCAACGTACCTTAAGACTTACTGAGAAGGGTCCTAACGAAGACTTGTTTAATCACATTTCTTATCTGGAAACATTTCATTATTTACAAAACATGCTTTTGCGAGATACGGATATGATGAGCATGGCGCACCCTCTGGAAGTCAGGGTCCCCTTTATGGATCATCGTCTGGTCGAATTATTGTTTCAGATACCGGGCAAAGAAAAAGACTCGGGAGAGAGTTATGCCAAGTCTCTTCTGGTGAATTCCATGAAGTCGCTAGTTCCAGATTCTGTTTCGCGCAGAAAAAAAATGGGATTCACCTTTCCTTTTGAGATGTGGATGCGTGGAGCCTTGCGCCCTGAGATCGAGGCCGTGTTATTATCTCCAATGGCGCAACTCGAAGGTCTTTTGTCGCAAAAGGCAGTGGAAAAGGTCTGGAACGATTTTCTTTCCGGTCAAGTATCCTGGTCGAGGCCTTGGGCGCTTTATGTTTTGAAATCCTGGGTCAATAAAAATCTTTCTTGATTTATCATTCATGGAAACACCTTTTTATCAGGTTGATGTTTTTACCGACCGCATATTTGGTGGAAACCCGTTAGCGGTTTTTACCAACGGAAATTCTTTTCAGGAAGACCAGTTGCAAAAGGTAGCTCGAGAAATGAATTTATCCGAGACCACCTTCGTGTATCCACCCACTAGGGATGAGGCGGATTTCGATGTGCGCATATTCACCCCCAGCCGGGAGATTCCTTTTGCGGGCCACCCTACCCTGGGCACGGCCTTTGTC
>JABIXH010000046.1 GCA_018664975.1 Nitrospina sp.
GGAGTTTCTTCAATCGGTGAAACAACGGTGAGGACACCATCCCGGATACTGATTTCGATACCCAGTCCGCCAAATTTTCCCGTTGTCTCCACCTGCATTTCTTTATACGATGCAGGCGGTAAATAGGAGGTGTGGGGATCAAGAGCTTTGACCATTCCCCGTATGGCCCCATTAACAATGTCATCACTTCCAACTGATTCCACATAATTAGACTCAATCAGGGAAAGCACCTCGGAGAATATCTTTAGCTTGTTATAGGTATCCGGCTTGGGTTCTTCAATGTTTTCGTCTGCATAAAGAGTCTGCGTGGGTAGCCCCAGCAATATCATGACGATCATCAACCGTACAAATCCGGCTTTAATTGTTTTACCTGCCAATGACAAATTCAAAGTGTTATCTCCTAGACATAGATATGTGTAACAGAATTATATATTAATAAGGGAACCTGCGCACTCATTACCTGACCTCATTTTACCAAAAGCGCACCACGATACGCCTATTTCCTGCGAGCTGTCTTGAACCAGCGGACCGGCTCAACGGGTTTGCCGTTTTTACGCATTTCAAAGTAAAGAGTTTCCCCGATCAACGACCCCGTATCCCCACTCAGGCCAACAATATCCCCGGTCTGAACCACCTGATTTTGCTTGACGTTAATACGATCCAGATGACCGTATAAGGAGTGGTAGTCCTTTCCATGCCCGATAATAACCAGGTTCCCATACCCTTCAAGCTCCCCGGTATAAAGGACTTTCCCATCAAAAATCGAGCGCACAGACACCCCGGTTCTGACTTTGATATTAATACCGTTATGAACAATGAACGAAGCAAACTGTTTATCCTTTTGCCTGCCAAATTTATTGAGAATCTTGCCCTTCACTGGCAGAGACAACCTGCCCTTTTTATCGGAAATATCCAGACCTGTTCCGGATACCAGTTTCGTCAGTAATTTCCCAATCAAATCATTTAAATTTTCGGAAGCCTTTAAAAGCTCTTTGCGGGTTCGAATTCCAAGTTGCTTCTTTTTCTTAACCTTCTTCAAAAAAGATTTTTTATCTTTTCTGGCTTTTTCAAACTCACCCTGCTTGCCCAAGGCATCTTTTTCCAGCCGCACCAGTTTCGCCCGGACAGCAAGAAGAGATTCCTTTTCAGCATTCAAACCATCTAGTCGAATTTTATAATCTACCATCAAGTTCGCATCATGTTCCGCAATCAATTCCATATATTTGAGGCGCTGCAACAGGTCGCTCACATTTTCAGATGAAAAGGCAACCTTAAGAGGAGAGACAGAACCCTCCTTATATATTTGGCGCAAACGTTTTCCCAATAAAATCTTCTGAGTCTTCAGTTCTTTTTTATTTTCATTACGATTCTTTTCAAGTTTCGCAAGTTTCTTTTTGTTAATCAGAAAATTCCACTGGTATACCTTGAGCTCTCTTTCCTTCAGCTTTATCTGATTATTGATTTTCTTGAGTTTGCCAAGCAATTTCCCTTCTTTTTTCCCCACCGAAGAAATCAGCTTTTCCTGCCGTGATATTTTCTTCTTTAAAATTTTTAATTCTTTCTTCTCATCCTCCAGCAGGGAGTTAATTTCTTTAGCACTTTTTTTAGCAGACCAAACCGTCGTGGCAAAAGCCAGGCTTGAAACCCCTAAAATAAAAGCCGCCAAAAATAAGAATTTATATTTCATCTTTTATTAAGAGCCTGCATAAATTGATAAGTCGAAATATAACTGGCAATAAATCCAATCAGCACACTCAATCCCACCAAGAGCCATAAAAACGGCTGCGAGATGAACTGGAAATCCATTCCCCTTGCAATGGACTCAATGGAGGGCTGAAACTCGTTCTTTAAGTAGATATAAATGGCTCCCATAAGTCCAAGGGAAAGCAAAGAGCCCGACAAACCCTGCAGTACCCCTTCCAGCAAAAATGGAATCTTGACAAAACGGGGAGTTGCCCCAATCAACAGCATCAACTCAATTTCATCCTGCCTTGAGTAGATAGATAATCGAATGGTATTGGAAACAATCAGGATCAAACCTAAGCTCAGTAAAATACCCACGCCCAAAAGAAAAACCCGGCAGACAATCATAAATTTTTCAAATCGGCTAATCCATTTTTCTCCGTACTCCACGGACTCCACACCTGGTTCCCCCCGAATCTGTTCGGCAAAGTTACCAATATGCAAGGAGCGATTATCAGAGACATTGAAACGGATTCGGTAAGAAGCTGGCAACGGGTTAAAACCCAGATCCAGGCCCGCACTATCACGTTGTTGCAATTTAAACTCCTGCCAAGCCCTTTCCTTGCTGACCTCTTCCATCGACTGGATTTTCTTATTTGCCTTAAAC
>JABIXH010000300.1 GCA_018664975.1 Nitrospina sp.
ATTGACCCAACCAGCAACCTTAATTTTGAATATAGGAACGCATGAAATCACTCGCATCCATTACAGAAAAAGAAATTGAGATTATAAAAATGGCCTTGAACGATTCAATCTCGGACATGAATACCGAACTCAAGCAAGAGCTATCACCTGAACAAAAGAACAGGCTTGTGGACTTTAAGGCAAAATATTCTCGTGTGTTTGACAAGCTCAAACAAAGCGGCTCTATTTATGCACTGACTGAAACAGATTTGGATATAGTTGCAGGCGGTCTGAACGATGCTATTGATTTAATCGAAGATAATTTATCCGATGATTTGAGTGATGAGGATGTCGAAGAATACCTGGCGTATAAAAACGATTGCCAAAGATTAATTGATCTTCTATCCCTTTAAAGAATAAATTTATCTTAAAAAATTTGCGTAGTACCCATAATAGAACATCCAACCTGTGATACCGGTCCCGGCGACCATACTTAAAATCCAGCCATTCCTGCTATCTTTGCCTATATTATTTTTATCTTCATACATTAAGGCGGAATGGACCAACATCCCCATAAAGTATGAGATGGTAATAAAAGACAAGGCCAGAATAAAGATCATAAATCCTGAGATGTCTGAGGATTGAGTGCTCATAGAAAGAATCCGGATTGGGCCACGCCCCAATAAGCGAGTAGTTGGGCGAAACCCAAAACTCCCCCAACAATTATAGTCAAAGTTAAGATCACTTTCACCATAACCAAAAAAATTTCGCGCTTGGTTTGTTTTTGTTTCCATACGCTGATAACCAGCGTAAGAACAGCAACCAGTACCGCAGTGCCCAAATAATATCTGGGGGACATAATGAATTTTTCATGAAAAAATTAAAGATAAGAGATAGTCATTGATCTCAATCAATGCACCTCTTCCACTCTGATCACATTGGTCCAATTGGGGATGCCGACCGGAATTCCTGTCGTGATCACTACGCGATCCCCTTTTTTCAGGAACCTTTTATTTTTCAACATTGTGACCATTTGCTCTATATGTAGCAAAAGGTGCCGGTCTTCATCTACCAAAAAGGGTACCGCCCCACGCACCAGATTCAGCAGACGCGCTCGTTGCAACGTCGAGGTCAGGGCAAAAATGGGAACCATCGGTTTGGGGCTCGCCATCATTTTGGCCGTTCCACCACTAAGCGTAAATACTATCATGGCATTAGCGTTCAACAACTCCACCATGCGATTAGCGGAATAGGTGATGCCTGCATTAATGCTTGGGTCTTCTCCGAATGACTGGCTCAAGGGTTCGATCACTCTGGTTTCGGCCATATAAGCTTCTGTGGTCAACGCCGTCTCGACCATCACTCCAACTGCCAGAACTGCATGTTTGCTCACCGCCGTTTCCCCAGAAAGCATGATCGCATCAGCACAATCCATAACAGCACTGGCCACATCTGAAACCTCCGCACGAGTCGGGCGTGGATTTTCAATCATCGATTCCAACATCTGGGTAGCAACAATCACCGGCTTGGAACGTTTGGCCCCTTCCCGCAAAATTCTCTGCTGAACGACCGGAACCTCGGTAAGAGGAATCTCTATTCCTAAATCTCCTCGAGCAACCATGATGCCATCGGCGGCTTCAACAATTTCTTCCAGGTTTTTCACCGCTTGCTTTCGCTCAATTTTAGCGATGACTTCTACTCCTTTACCTCCTCCTTTGCGGATCATTTGGCGTAACCGCAGTATATCCTTTGCAGAACCTACAAAAGACAAGGCCACCAGGTCCACCCCTTCCTGAAGACCAAACTTGAGGTCCACCTTGTCTTTAGCTGTTATAGGATCGGTAGTCAGCTGGGCATCGGGCAGGTTTAACCCTTTATGGTTCGACAATGTTCCTCCAACCAAAACTTCTACCTTCACCTGCGGACCGGATATTTCTTTCACCACACCACTTAGCTTTCCATCATCCAGATAAATCCGGTTGCCAATATCCACTTCTTTGTGAAAGCGTGCATATTGAACCGGTATCAAAGAAGAATTGCCCACCTTTTTTTCTGTGGTAAACGTCACTTTTTGACCACGTTTTAATTGAATTGAACCCTCCTCAAACTTACCCACGCGAATTTTTGGACCCTGCAGATCTAAAAGAACTCCTATGAAAGTGTGGCGTTCCTTTTCTACTTCGCGGATCCAATGAATCCATTGTCGGACAGTTTCATGATCCCCATGCGAAAGGTTAAGTCTGAATATATTGACTCCCTTGGCGACCAGGTTTCGGATAACCGCTTTACTTCCACTGGCAGGCCCCAGTGTAGCTATAATTTTCGTTAACCTTGTAGCCATAAACGCTCCTTATTCTTCCTCAGGGGAAAGCGAATAGTTTTTGGGAATTTTTCTAAAAGGCATCATCAATAAATTTATTAAAGACACTTCCTCACTGGTGCGAAACCTGTTGACCCCAATAATAATACGGGGCTGGGGTTTCGATGCTTCCTGAATATAGGTTCCCAAAGCCCGGTCCCAAATAGACAGGTTGAAACCAAAGTTCGAGTTCGTTTCTCTTTTCTCTACTGAATGATGAATCCGATGCATATCAGGTGTCACGATCACATAACGGAGTAAGCGGTCGAGTTTCTCAGGCAAAGTAATATTGGAATGAGAAAACTGGGCCATTCCATTTAGGATCGCTTCAAAAATCAAAACCGCTATGGGTAGGGGACCCAGCGCAAAAACCAACCCTATTTTAAATAGCATGGAACCCATAATCTCTATGGGATGAAACCGCAATCCAGACGACACATCCAGATCGAGATCTGAATGATGCACAATATGAAAACGCCAGAACAAAGGAATCATATGCACCACCACATGCTGAATATAAACCATCAAGTCCAGAATGACCACGCAAAGCACAGTTTCCAACCCCTCCGGCCATTGAAGATAGTTGAACAATCCCCATCCTCTTTCTTCAGCAAATTGTGCCGCTCCCACCGCCGCCGCACCAAAAAACAGGCGCACCAATACAATGTCGATACCCGTTAAGGTTAAATTGATCTTTAGTCGAGAGGTTTTTGAGTCGACGGTAGGATGACGTTGAATGACAGATTCCAGCCCCAGCATCACTAAAAACACAGCCAAAAAAATAGCAAAACGAATCTGATTAGCATCCATGGATTGTATGGGGACCTAAAAGCAGATATAGATTAAGTTTGCATTTAGATCCAATACTGCGTGGGCAGTACGATGAATATTAGTTTTAGAAGTGATCTTATATTACTCTAAACCCGGTCAGTTTGCATGGAGCAAACATTACTTGTTTAATTTCATCACTTAAATTTTAATTCCTGCCAAAAGCTGACTCGTTTATGAGCATTTTTTTCTTTTAAAGCCCCATCCCACAATGCTACGGCTATCAGCTTTTGTCCAACTTTTTCAAAATGAGCATCAAAAGAACTACCCGTGTCAAGTTCCCGGACAAAAACCACCGTCCACCGCCCATCCTGCCACATACCTTTTCCCTCAACCTGCTGGTCTTCCAGAGACTGCACCGTGAGGGTGCCAAATCCGGCGGCATTAAGCTCTTCCACCGCCTGTTCTCGAAAAGGATCTAGTGCCGTAGGTTGAGGAACAATATGCTTGCCAACAACTTTCTGATTGGAATCTGCCCTCCAATGCCAAATGTTGACAGGCTTGTTTTGCTCACCCATCCCATAGTAAGTCGAATAGATTGCAGAGCCTGGGGCAAACTGAAGAGCCACCCCATCTAAAAACCGGGACCCCCCCGGCTCCGCCCGATTCGGGCTGGTATCCAACCACTGCAAGCGAAAGGCAATCTTCTGATCATTAAATAAGGACTGCACAGTAAGCCCGCTGAATCCACTATTAAGGGATTGTAAGGCTCTCAACTTGACCTGAGTCTTGGGAGCCTTTTCCCAAACAACAGCTTCAGGGGAAGCTGTCAAGTTATCAGAGACACGCAGTGAAAAAATGGTCTCAGACATTTTCACCGAGTCTGGAACCTGATGATCATAACTGGATTGCAGGTAATGCACCAAATGCCACAATTCATCCTCTGAGACATAGTCATAGGCATTCATAGGGGTTCCATCCATTCCAGTGACTAAAGTCTGATATACCTCATCGGAGGAGGCCCCTCCTTTGTAGAGCTCTGTCCGTCTCAGGTCATAGACTTTGGAAGGATTACCCCAGGCATCGTTGAGTTCCTGTTCCAGGGAACCTTCCCGTCCCCCATGTTCCCCGTGGCAATGTCCACACCGCAATTCCTGATATAGCAATTTCCCTTTTTCAACTGACAATCTGTCGAAGGCCGGTTCCAAACCTATGGGCATAATAAAATCTGGAGATTCCAACTGGAACCGGTCTGAAAATGTTTTAATGAACTCCACTAAAGCCCTAAGGGTCCGTTCATTCAGTATGTCTCCCCAGGCAGGCATGGCAGTTCCCGGCACCCCGTCTCGAAGAGTTCGATACAAATCTTCATCCCTGGGCAGGGCATTACCGGGAGTCGAGCGGAATTTGAAAATCCCTAACGTCACATCTCTGGGAAGTGGGTACAGATAAGGGGAGGTCTGTCCCTTTCCTTGCCCGTGTTCACCATGACAATGAACACAAAATTGCAGATACGTTTTTTTTCCTTTTTGCAAAAGGCTTGCTTTTTCCCGCGCCTCGCCACCTTCCGGCTCGGTCATTTCAATGAGTTCTTCGATAGTTTTGGATTGAATACCGGGAAGGTGACCCTGACTATCAGCATGTACCAGGGGAGACCATGGGAAAATAAGGAAAGAAAAAACTATTAACCTAAATTTGGAAGCAAAGCCCATCGCGGCTTACCTTTGGTTAAGAGAAGGCAATAATATAGTGAATAATTATTGCTAGAAGAAACTATTCTTCTGGAGACTCTCTTTTATCCGATTCCAAGCGTAGCTCTTTTTCTTTTTGGTAGGTTTTAATGCGCGCTTCAGAATTCCGCCGCATGATCACAATACAG
>JABIXH010000301.1 GCA_018664975.1 Nitrospina sp.
CTCGCTTTTGCCTTACGGCGAAGGTACGTGGTCAAGGTGTAGCACGCGACACCGACGAGGCGGGCGTTTTATTTTATTTCCGGTCTAACGGCACGACTCCGTTCTTGATGTGTTTATCGACATTTTCGACTAAACACTTTAATGGCGAAGCAGGTTTTTCTTCGCCAGACCGGAAAGAATCGTGCAGATTCTCAACAATGTCAGCTCCACGTTTTTCCCCCTCAATTCGACTCGGTCGACCAGCAAAGACCTGAATGTCCGTATTGCCCGCGATACCCTAAACCAGGCTGGCAGTCCTCAGAAACCCAAACAGGACATCCTGTTTGATTCTGTGTTTACCAATAGCAGAAAGGTTCCCAAGCTGGAGGCCTCGGGTCCTTTGGCCGCTTTCCGGGTCAACGATGCCATTGCTCTGCTTTCCCGGCAATCTGAGTCCAGAATAATCCCCATTGTGGATGATCTTGGTAAAAAAGAGCGGTTTTCTCTGCTCAAACTTCGTCAACTGGACGAACTATCCACTTCTCTCACAAGCCTTGAGCAAACAGTTTCTGGCCTGCTAAAAGTCGATGCTCTGAAGCTCAAATCGTCTTCCTCACCGTCTCCTTCAACCCGATCGGAACGGGTTCAGATAGTTGTGGGTAAGAATGCGCCTCTTAAGTCTTTCGACGTTACCCCGGTACGGCTGACGAAAGGGGCGATTCTGGCTTCTGATGAGCAATCTACTCCTCTAGGGACTCTGGGACTTTCGGGTAGTTTTTTTGTCAACGGGGTGAAAATTACAGTTGAATCCTCAGATACCCTCATTGACCTGAAAAATAAAATCAATTTTGGAGAAGACAATAATCGCAACGGAGTTCTGGATAAAACAGAAGATGTGAACAATAACGGCACTCTGGATATCATTCAAACCAAAAACACTGAGTTTGTTCCCGCCATATATATTGTTGAAGACCTTGACGGTGATGGGGAGATTGATCTGGGGGAAGATATTAATGACAACGACCAGTTAGATGGAGGAACTGCGGAGTCTGGTGTTCTGGCATTAATTAAGGACAATCGGTTGGTCCTTGTGGGGCAGGCGGGCGGAAGGGATCAAATAGATTTACTCGATAACGATAATGTGCTTTTAGAGCTTGGATTTTTTGAGTTGAATTTCAAAGGATTCCCGGTCCAAAAGGAATTTCAGTTTGATTCAGAAGATCAAGACCTCCAGGAAAACCTGATTCAGAAACCACAAACCGCAAAAATTGAAGTCAACGGCAACCCGGTGTTCAGCGACTCCAACGTTTTTTCGCAGGTAATCGAAGATACAGACGTGGTTATCAAAAGCGCATCGGAAAAGGCCGCACAGATAAATGTTTTTATCGATGCCGAATCATTTTTTAACCAGATTAAAACCCTGTTCGACCAATTCAACAATTCTGTTTCAAAAATCAATGATGTTCTAGGTATTTCCCGAACCTTTGCGCGAGATGGGGACATTCAGGATATCCGCAATGACCTTACCTTCAGACCTCAAGAAGGAGAGCGAAAACTTGCTGAACGCAATGAAGAGATAGATGCATTTCGAGGTCGGCCCGGAAACCCGTTTGCAACAGGTATCAGGGTGGTCAATACGGAGAAAAATAACCAGCAGGAAGTGGCCATTACCTCTGCGATTCAAGCAGTCAAATCCGGAATAACCCGGGCCTTCCAAAGCAAAAACGAAAACCTTTTGCGGCGACTGGGTTCTATTGGCGTGCGCTCCCTGGCGGACAACACCTTTGTGCTGGATGAAAGAGAACTCCGGCGCGGACTCGACTCCAATACAACAGAAATTTTTGATCTGTTTACCAATCCTGAAACCGGGATTCTACCTGCCCTGGAAGAAAGTCTGAACACCATTTTGCGCGATGAACTTGGTGAGTTGGCGTTTGAAGAAAATGAAATTCGCGTGCAGTCGAGTTCGCCAAGAATCCTGGCAGAAAATTTTCGTAAATTTACTGAAAACACTAATTTGGAAAACACAATACAAACCCTTATCGCGGTGGCATGAGTTTTAACTATGAATCAAAAAAACACAAAAATTATCAAGTTGCTCAAACACAAGCAGGAAACTTGCGCTCAGCTTCTTTTGAAAATGGAGGAACAAATGGAAGCCGTGAACAAGGAGGATGATTCTCAACTGAAAAAAATCATTGAGGTTAAGGAAGGGTTAATTGCCACTCTCAATGAGGCAGACCAAAAGATTGCAGACTTGGTCCGTGATCTGGATGAAACCGCACGGGAATCATTGGCTCGTGAAAATAAAGACCTTGGACATCGCATTGAAAACGATCTGGAAAAAATTATCGAACAGGAAATTGTTTGTCAGGAAAAACTCAACCTCGTGAAAAACGAGGTGGTGGAAAAAATCAAAGGATTGAGGAAGGGGCAGGAACTTTTAAAGGGTTATGAGAGATCACAAAGAATTAAACCAAAAATTTCAAGAAACGTTTAACTGAAAGGAAAGGATCATGAACATTTCAATAGTTCCCGTAAGTAGGATATTCAAAACCTATCAGGGGCAGGCTCGTATCGCCGAGTTGAATAGTAAGAATCCTGTCAAACGGATTCAGAGCCAACGAGATCGCGTCAGCATTTCGGAAGAGGCCAAATCGGCATTGACCGCCCATGCCCAAGGTGCGTCTCCAAAATTTGAGGCTCAGGTTGAGGAGACCTCCACGGTACAAGACGAGGCGGTTGCGACTGAGGGAAATACTGAAACGGCAAGTCAGACTTCTGAGGACGAAAGTTTTTCCAGGACAACCTTCGCCGAATAAGTGGTTAAATAAGTGGTAATTCGAATTGTTGAAAAATGTGCGTTTTTCTGAACTATAGAGAATCACTGCCCGTTGTGAAATGCGTCTCAGTATTCGATTCATGAGGGCAAAGGTTGAATATTACCTATAGTTCGCAAATGTTATTTCATCATTACAAGAAGTTTCTATTCACTGTGCCCTTTTTTAAAAGCCTCCAGTCTGATACTATCCTCCCTCTGGTTTGAAACACTATTTTTCCCGGTTTGTTATGATTTGTGTCCCCATTGTTGGACCCTCTATGTCCAAAGCCCAGGAACAGATTGCATCGGCTCCGGCTGTTGCAGATATTCTAGAACTGCGCCTGGACCTGATAGCTGATCCCGACATTAATGTATTGATAGATTCTGCAAGCCTGCCGGTAATTGCAACGTGCCGTTCTAAAATTGACGGTGGACAATTTAAAGGGCCGGATGAAGCCCGCATCCAACTGCTTCGCGATGCCGTAAGAGCTGATTATGTGGATATTGAAGTCTCCACACCTCGGGAACATTTACAACCTTTCCTGGAGGGGACAGATCCATCCAAAATAATTCTTTCGTATCACGACTTTTCCCACACTCCTGAAGACTTTAACCCGCTTTATGATGCCATGTGCGAAATGCCCGGAGATATTATCAAAATTGTCACCTATGCCCGGGACCTTAGCGATAACCTGAAAATGTTTGATCTATTGAAACGGGCAAAAGAAGAAAACCAAAAATTGATCGGCCTTTGTATGGGTGATCTGGGAGAAATCAGCCGAGTCCTTTCCCCCTTATTTGGCGGATTCCTGACCTTTGGCAGTCTTGAAACAGGGCAGGAAAGTGCTCCGGGCCAGATGCCGGCAAAAACTCTTAAGGATATTTATCGGGTCAATACCGTACGCTCAGATTTTAAGATTTATGGCGTTATCGGGAATCCGGTATCAAAAAGTCAGGGGTACCTGGTTCACAACCGGGCTTTCGAAGAACAAGGATCTTCTGATATCTACGTTTCTTTCCGGGTCGATAATGTCGAAAAATTCTTCAACGAATTTAAAAACTTTTTTAGTGGACTGAGTGTCACCATGCCAGCAAAAGAACAGATCATGCCTCTGCTGGACAGAATTGATGAAACGGCTGAGAAAATTGGTGCGGTCAATACAGTGGTTAAGGAGGGGGCAGACTGGGTCGGCTATAACACAGATTGTTCCGGCGCTATTTCTGCGCTCGAAGCCTGTACACCGTTGCAGGACAAAAATATTCTGATCCTGGGTTCGGGTGGAACTGCCAAGGCCATCGGTTATGGAGTGAAAGAAAAGGGCGGACATTTAACGGTCACCTACAATAAGAATAAAGAACGGGGCGAAAGTTTGTCCAGAGAACTGGGTTGTGATTTGGTGTATGCCCGCGATGCGGGGACTCGTCCCATTGATGTCTTGATCAATTGTTCACCGGTAGGCATGAGTCCAAATGTCAATGAAAGCCCGTTTCTAGCACGAGACTTCAAAGCGGGTATGGTGGTGTTTGATTCCGTCTACAACCCAATGGAGACGAGACTTTTGCGTGAGGCCAAAGCCGCAGGATGCACGGTCATTCCCGGCAGTGAACTGTTTATCAACCAGGCCGCCCGCCAGTTTGTACTCTGGACGGGTCAACCCGCCCCCACAGATATCATGCGTGAAGTGTTGCTGGAAAAACTGAAAGGTTAACCTGAGGGCCGGTAACGGGGAACAGTCGAATCCACCACCTGCGACCAGGCATCGATACCGCCGACCAGATTGTATACCGTTTTGAATCCGCTTTCGACCAGCTCCATAGCCGCTCTTTGCGAACGCTCCCCGTAGTGGCAGATCACAACAATTTCTTCTTCATAAATGAATTCCTGCTGTCGGTCTACGACTTCACCTAATGGAAAATTTTCTGAGCCATTGATGGAGGACAATGAAAATTCCCAAGGCTCACGAACATCGAGAAGAAAAATATCTTCTCCATTATCCAGCTTCTTTTTTAGCTCTAGCGGTTGCAGTTGTTTAACGGAGTCCATGGGTGACTTTATTGAAAACCTACTATTGGCCAGTAGAATAGAAGAAGGAAAACGTAGCAAATTAACCCTAACAAGCTGAGAATGCTTCCAGACCAGATCATTTCTTTTAATGTCAGGAACCTTGAAGAATAAGCCAGAGCCGCCGCCGGGGTGGCGATCGGCAATATGAAGGCAAAGTTACTGGGTAAAACTACTGTCATGGTGGCCACAACGGGATCAATACCATAAGCGGGACCCATACTGATGGCGGTAGGTAGAAGGATGGCAATGACCGCTGAATTACTCATGAAAGTGGTGAACAAGGTGGACAACACTGCGATGACAATCAGGAAAGCGGTACCCGATTCGACCAATCCCGAAAATAGTTTTTCAGCCAGCCATAATGCTGCTCCCGATTCGGCCATGACTTCGCCCAGGCAAATAGCTCCTCCATACATCAGGACGATGGCCCAATTTATATGGGATTCTATCATTTTCCAGGTAATGAGATTGAGCACAAACAATGCAACGATGGAAATGATGGCGATGTTGGCGATACCCAACTGGTCTCCATACCCGAACCAGCAAAAAAGTGTGGTCCCCATTACAAGAGCGATGCCTTTCTCCTGAAAGGTCAATCGGCCCATCACCATCGATTTTTGTTTCAATGCTTTTCGTGCAGGTTCGATGTCATGGATATCTGGAGGGAACATGATTTTCAAAGTCAGCCACCCACCTGCAAACAGGAGTATCACCAAAGGAAAACTCAATTGGGTATATTGAAGAATTCCCAGAGTTTTTTGCCCGGCTGTGGCTTTTTCCAGCATCTCCACGCCTAAGGGGACACGTCCTCCGCCAAGCACGGTCATGGCACCTCCGATGATACATCCCCAGGCCATGGCAAAGTACATGGACTTGGCAAAGATAGAGTTGTCCCGTTTTAAATTCAAGGATTGTATGATTTCATGAATAATGGGAAACAAGATGACCGCCACGGCATGTTCCGACATGAAGCAGGAGCTGATTCCCGCAAAGCAATAGGTCGCTGAGACCAACCTCCCGGGTGTTTTGCTCCAGTGTTCCATGACCCAGATAGAAATGCGGGTACTGAGTCCACAAGCGATCATGGCGGCTGAAAGAATAAAGACGCCCAAAATAAAGAAAACAGCTTTGTTCCCAAAATAACTGTATGCCTGAGAGGCTTCCATAATTCCCAGAAGCGGGACTGCCGCAATGGCTAGAAGACTGGTGATCGACAGGGGTATGAGATTGGTAGACCAAAGGCTGACACAAAGAAAAAAGAGGCAGAGAACTTTATAGCCTTCCGGTGAAAGATCGCTGGGGCCATCCTGTGTCAACAACAGGGCAAAAATACCAAAAAACAGAGACAGGGCAATATACCGACGTAGACGGTCGAAAATCACGATCCATATTGGACGTCTATCGATAAAAATTTGCTGGTCTTTGAGTTGGGAATCGGACATAAAATTGAAATACTTATGGAAACTATGTTCCCGGCTTTACGGTTTATTGCTATTCATTCTCCCCTGTAAGGGAAGAAGGCACTCCGCTTGCGATGATAACCCGTTGATAGATAAAGAGCGATAACAAACTTGCCTCAATGCATTAAAAAAGCGGTTTTTCTCCAGGCCAAGGCCCAAAGTCTGTCAGCTTTAGTGAGGTGGAGCAGGTTTTAAGATTTGTTGTGGGTTTATTTAACCAGCAGGGGGTTTTGCAAGTGGGTTGGGTTCGGCGTTGAGGGTTGGGCGCTTGAAGGAACTTGATCGATCACCCACAGGTCGCAGTTGCCGCAGGTGTCCCGGTAGTTTTCCCGGAAATGATTAAATTTCCCGTTCTGCCAGATGTTTCCCAGACTGTCGTCGAGCAGATTGCCCATTTTGGAGTTAGGCAGGAGACAACAAGGGGTAACATGCCCTTCGCGGGTGACATACGCATAGTCAAAAGTTTTCAGACAATACTGTCCTGACCGGTGCAGTTTCTTTTTCAACAGTCGATAAAAGAATCGGGTGATTCCGCTGGAAACCGAAAACTGCAACCAATCAAGCTGTATGCCATTAGACCGGGCGATTGCATCAGCTTTCAAGAAAATAGAGTGCTCCTGCTGGGAATCGGGGCGCTCGAGATTGGGACGGAACTGCCGATCGAGCCGACCTACGTTAATGATGTCGCATCCAATCCTTGCTCCGTATCGGATAACATCATAAAGATCATTTTCGCAATTTTGGTGCAGGGTGGCCTGAAGCCTAACGCCGAGGGTTCCAGGTTTTCTGCCTTTTACCACGGCTTCAATATTTTCGTAAACTTTGTTGCTGGTATGTCCTTCCACAACCGTTTCATTGCCATTGACGCTGTCTATAGAGAAGGTGACCGTATCCACATTGGAGTTCAGGATGTCTTCCACCATCGAAGGCTTGGTGAACAGTCCATTGGAGGTAATCATTACTTTATGCCCACGTTCTTTACTGTAGGCGATCATATCGAAAACGCGGGGGTGGATGAACGGCTCCCCCCATCCAGTCAAAGTAATATCCTCATGATGGTCTAATTTATCGACCACTTTGGTGAAATGATGCCAGCTCATGTGTTCCAGTTCGATGCCAAGATCCTCCCTCTGGCACATGGGGCAATCCATATTGCAACGATTAGTGATTTCTATCTGAACCTGCCGGGGGCGTGAAGGAATTTTATAGCGCAGGCGGTCGATGGTTTCTTTGAGGAGTCCGATCATAATTTTTTGAGAATCAGTCTGTTATTAAGGCTATCTGGAGCCTTGTCCGGTATATTTTACGTTAAAAATCCGGTGAAATAAAAACATATATGGTTTGGTCGTTTTAATGGTATCTTACTTATTCATAAACTTTTCGGAAGTTTTAAAGAGAAACTAAAGGTCACAGCGGGTTTAATACTCGCTTTGGGAGGAACTTGTTTGATGGGAATGACGATTACAGAAAAGATTTTAGCCGCACACGCGGGTAAAGAGTCTGTTCGGCCGGGTGACAATATCTGGGTAGATGCGGATGTGTTGATGACACATGACGTTTGCGGACCGGGTACATTCGCCATTTTTAAAAAGCAGTTTGGTGAAAACGCTAAAGTATGGGACCGGGACAAGGTAGTGATTATTCCCGACCATTTTATCTTTACCAAGGATACCCACGCCAACAGGAATATTGACATCCTTCGGCAGTTTGTGAAGGAGCAATCTCTGCCGCATTACTTTGATGTCGGCACAGATAACTATAAAGGCGTTTGCCATCTCGCTCTTGCTCAGGAAGGTTTCAACCGGCCCGGGGAGGTGTTATTTGGTACCGACTCCCATACCAGCACTTCCGGTGCGTTTGGTATGTTTTCTACCGGGATCGGAAATACCGATGCGGCGTTTATTCTCGGTACTGGCAAGCTTTGGGTCAAGGTTCCAGAATCGATGTGTTTTGAGTTTACCGGCACGTTTCCCGAGCATGTCATGGCTAAGGATGTGATCCTGAATGTTATTGGCGATATCGGGGTGGATGGTGCCACTTACCGGGCAATGGAATGGCAGGGGGATGCCATCATGAAACTCTCCATGGAAGAGCGAATGACTCTCTGCAATATGGCAATTGAAGCGGGTGGAAAAAACGGCATCATTGAAGCGGATGAGGTGACGACCGACTATGTAAGGCAGAGAACGGATGCGCCGTACAAAATATATAAATCTGATGCCGATGCAAAATATGTTTTCAAGAAAACCTACAATGCAAGTGAGATGGAACCGATTGTGGCGAAACCGCACTCTCCTGATAACAAGGCCAAGGTCAGCGAATGTGTTGATGTGAAACTGGACCGGGCCTACATTGGCTCCTGCACTGGGGGTAAACTCACTGACTTTATGGCTGCGGCCCGGCTCCTAAAAGGCAAGAAAGTGAAGATTGACACCTTCATTGTTCCGGCGACTCGTGAAGTTGAGCAAGATTTACATAAGGAAAAAATCGGAGGTGAAACGCTGATGGATATTTTCCAAAGTGCCGGAGCTTATCTTGGTGATCCCTCCTGTGCGGCCTGCCTTGGAGGACCGAAAGATACTTTTGGAAGGGCCAAGGACAATCAGGTGGTGATTTCAACGACTAATCGGAATTTCCCCGGTCGAATGGGATCTAAACAGTCATTTGTTTATCTAGCCTCTCCCTATACGGCGGCGGCTTCTGCCTTGACGGGGCATATTACTAATCCTGCCGAATTTATCAATAATTAGAGGGCGCCCTCGAAGATTAGGGTTGTTGTCGGCAATTATTGAATGTGAATAGCGTTCTTTTAACTTTGAAGAAATAATATGAATAAAGTGATTGAAGGTCTTGCCTATGTATTGGGAAATGATATTGATACAGATCAGATCATTCCTGCTGAACATCTGGTGTACAGTTTAAGTGATCCTGAGGAAAGCAAAAACTACGGAAAATTTGCCTTATCAGGTGTGCCTGCGGATCAGGCAGGGCTACCGGATGGAGGCATCTCTTTTACCGAGAATGGGCAACACGAATCGAAATATTCCATTATCATAGGTGGAAGAAACTTTGGTTGCGGGTCTTCCCGTGAGCACGCTCCGGCTTGCATGGAAATCGCTGGAGTTCGGGCTGTCATCGCAGAATCCTATGCCCGAATCTTTTATCGCAATTCAGTGGATGGTGGGTTCTTCATTCCGTTTGAATGCGCCACCAGTTTGGTGACTGAGATCAAAACGGGGGATGACTTAATCATTGATTTGGAATCCAACACCCTCACCAATCGGTCTAGTAAAGTAACCTATGAATTGAAATCGCTGGGCGAGGTCATCGAAATTATTGAAGCGGGAAATATTTTTGAATATGCCCGTAAAACGGGAATGATTCCTTCGGCTTGAGACCAGGCTGTTTATCCCCTCGGAGCATAAAAGGGGGTATCACAGTTAAGGAAGAATGTTTTTCCGAAGGATTAAGACAACATAACTTACTGGCGGGGGTTCTCCACGAATTCTCGAGTTTCTTGACGTATAAAATGAAATTAGGTTCTACAAAAAATCTTAAGTGCCCTGTGCTGAGGGCAGTTTGTTTTCTTTTTATTTTTCAGTTTTTTGTCTTGGGTACTTCTGCGGTTTTAAAGGTGGAAGCCGGAGAAATGATCCTGATTCCAGAAGGTCCCTTTACTATGGGGAGTTTCGAGAAAGATATTCAATGGGCCGCCAGACAGTTTCGTTCTGAGTCCCTGGATTGGTACCGCGATGAAACCCCGGCGCATACGGTGACTTTGTCTGCTTTCAAAATTGATAAATATGAGGTCACTGTAGCGGAGTATACGGTTTATATGGAGGCCACAGGCAAGCCACCTCCACGCGAATTTGATAATTTACGGTTGAACCATCCTCGCCAGCCGGTGGTGAGTCTTACCTGGCAGTTAGCGAAGGATTATTGCCTCTGGGCTAAGAAGCGCCTGCCTACTGAAGCGGAATGGGAAAAGGCCGCGCGAGGCACCAATGCCCGTTATTATCCCTGGGGCAATGAACCGGATGCCATGAATGCCAATATTCGCGGCAAAGGGGACAATTACCGCAATACCAGCCCTGGAGGTAAATTTCCAGAAGGAGCTAGTCCTTATGGGGTGATGGATTTGTCAGGCAATGTTTGGGAATGGACCGAGGATTGGTTTCAACCCTACCCTGGCAACGAATATGATAATGAGTTTTATGGCGAAAAGTTTAAAGTAATCAAAGGCGGATCGTGGAACTCGAATCTTGATTTGGCGCGTTCAGCTGTCCGCGGCAAAGCGATTCCTGGTGACAAAAAAAATTATATTGGATTTCGTTGTGTGTCCTCGAAATAAAAAGGAGAATTTTATCGTGCCGGTTTATAAAATAATGATTCAAGGAGTTTTGGTGTTGGGTTGGTTAATTTGGTCCTTGCCTGCAATGGGGGCGGGAGAACACTCTCCGCATGAAGGGGAGCAGATGGGCCATGGTTCCAAAAAGCATGGCTATGGCGGCGCGGGAAAAAAGGGGCATGGTGGCGGAAAACATGGAGGCCATGGCTATGGTCGACCCAAGGGGCCGCCTGCCGATATCCCAGCTCATATCCGTGAGCGATTGGATCCTGATGGAACAAAAGTCAATTTGAACCGGTCATTGATCGGGGTGGAGGGAATAAAGATTCTTGCTGACATGCCCGAATTGAAAAATGTGAAGTCTTTGGCTTTGCAGGGAAATAAATTAGGGGATGAGGGCGTGCAGGTACTTGCCGAATCAGAAACTTTTAAACATACTGAAAATCTTTCCTTGTGGGAAAATGGGATTTCTGCTCAGGGAGCAAAGATGATTGCTGAGTCTCCCAATATGAAAAACCTTAAGGAACTCAAACTGACTCGAAACCGTATAGGGGATGACGGGGTAGTGGCACTTGCCGAATCTGAAAATTCCAATGCTCTGATATTTATGGATTTGAGTGCCAACGAAATCAGTGACCGAGGGGCTCTGGCGATTGCCAACTCACCCCGGTTTGCCAACCTGAAAACTTTGGACCTTTATAATAATCGTATTTCTACAGAGGGAATGAAGGCGTTATTGCAGTCCAAAAATCTAAAGAACTTGGAAATGCTGATTTTGGTTCGAAATGATATTGATCTGGAAAAAGCAGATGAACTTGCTAAAAACCAGAGCCTGCCAAGTTTAAAAAGGTTGGAACTTAATTAGAAAATAGAAATTCGTAGAACCAAGCGCAGAAAAATTACAAAAACTCTTATCTGTACCGACGGTCATTATATTGATCTATTTTTTCCTGTACCTGGCGTGCCCCTCTCATTAGGGCATCCAGCATTTCCCTTAATGCCTCGACCTCCTCTGCGTGAGATTCGGCGGCTTTAAGGTTGCTTGCCTCCTCTTTCACTTCCTTAATAATAGTATCGATCTCTTTAAGCAGTTCCATAATTTCTAACCAGTTCGGGGTTTCGTTCGCTCTAGCCGAACAGATATTGCCGGGTGAGCTCAATAGCTATTAGATTCAAAATCTCGGGAAAAGTTGTAGCAAATTCTCTAATATTTAAAAGGGTCTTTTGTCAGATTTCAAGAGGAATTGTATTCAAGGATGTTACGAATTTCCTTGAACAAATCGTTTTGGTCGAGGGACTTCTTTTCGATTAGTTTTTCTACGCCTCCATTCAGGCGCAGGCGATCAGCATGGGTGAGCTCTTTGGAGGTGATAACCACAATAGGGATGGATCGCCATTCCGGAGCTTTTCTTAATTCTTTGATGAATTCAAACCCGTTCATGACGGGCATCATCAGGTCCAGAAAGATGACACCTGGGATTTTATTTTTCACGCACTCAAGAGCGATTTTTCCATTTTCCGCTTCGGCAACATTCATTCCATAATCTTCCAGCATCTTGCACAACCTCTTGCGGGTGCTGGTATCGTCCTCGACCACAAGGACGGAGCCACTATCCCATTTATATTTTTTCATCAAGATATGAATGCGGGTGCGGTCTATGGGTTTGGTGAGGTATTCTGAAGCCCCGAGGGAGTAACCTTTGTTTTCGTTATCTACCATAGAAATAACAAATACAGGTATGTTTGCCATTTCGGGATCAGCTTTCAATTCAGTCAATACGGTCCATCCATCCATCCCCGGCATTAAAATATCCAGAGTTATGAGTGTTGGATGAAGTTTTCGTGCCAGTTCAAGACCTTGTTCGCCATCGGTTGCTGTTACGATGCGATAACCCTCTTTTTCAAAAGAGCGCTTCATTTGAGTATGGACCATGGGGTCATCATCAATTACCAGTATTATATTCTCATGACCCTTGGAGTCAGATTGGTTATCGGTGTCTTGTCTTGAGAAACCTTTTGGGCTGGCGGAAGAATCGGTATTTGGAGACTCGTCCTCATCCAAATGTTTTACCGGTAGCCTGACGGAAAAATTAGACCCTTCTCCAATTGTGCTCTCAACAAAAATATCTCCACCCATCAATTCACAAATTCGTTTGCTGATGGCAAGCCCCAGGCCCGTGCCTCCATACTTAATAATGTTCTGTGGGTGCACCTGGGAAAAAC
>JABIXH010000302.1 GCA_018664975.1 Nitrospina sp.
AATGCCAGGACCGGGTAACAGGAATCCACATCAAATCCATTTTATCCAGCACAATCCATAAAGTTCGAATCGCCCGTTTGAGAACAGAGGTGTAGGCCAGGTCAAAGGTATAGCCTCCATCCAGAAAAAGTTCCCCGGCGGCTCCCGCTTCCTGTTTTCCCTGTTCAGTCAGGTCGACATCGGTCCAACCGGTAAAACGGTTTTCCAAATTCCATTGGCTCTGACCATGTCTTAAAAGGACAAGTTTATACATTATTCGCACTCCCAGCTAATCGCTAACCAGTAATAAATATTTTCAACGGCAATATCCCACAAATTGAAAGCCTGGGGGATAAATTTTTAGCCAGACACTATTAAACCCAGCCTGGAACACCATAACCCACATCATTACAATTACATTAAAATTTGAAAAAATCTAACTACCCCCCGTAAACGTGGGAACTATTTACAATAAAAGCCCGTAAAGATAATAATTTTTTTGCGGTAAATAGTTGACTTTTTGGGTGTTATGAATTATATTGTCAATAATCCTAAATTGGACTACCATAATATAGATAAGAAACGTTTAGATTTTTTTAAACTTTTTTCGTAAGTCAGCATTTTCGGGGAGAAAAAGCGATTATGGAAAGTATCGCTCATTTTTATCGTGAAATAAATAGTGGTTTCTTAAATAAGAACTGTGATCAGGGTTTTGAGATTTCTTATCTTGCAGAGTACGATGAAAACGATGAACCATTGTTTCGGAAGTTTGTAGATTACACGCCTGAGAACCACGAAAAAATCAAAGGAATGATGGAGGGTGATGATTGCATGGAGTTTTTCATCCATGAAACGGACCTCATCAAATACTATAAAGATTTTAAAGTTAGAGAGCTGCAACAAGCACTGGAAAAAGAGCCGCCCAAAAAGGTTTTAAAAGATGCCTATATTTTGAGCGAACAGGTGATCAAAGAATATTTTGAGAACATCGGTTCATCGCGCATTTTACGTTGCCTGGAAGAATTGGTAAAAATTATTCAGGAGTGTCTGGAGCGTGGCGACCTTGAGTTTATTGATGTGTTTCATGTCGCTAAAAAGGATTATCATACCTATACCCATTGCATCAATATAGGTGTGTATTGCATGGCGTTAGCGAACAAGCTACAAATGAACCCAGAAGCCGTGCGTGAGATTGGTCTGGGAGGAATGCTATTTGATATTGGAAAAAAATCTGTCCCTTACGACATCATTATGAAAGAAGGGCAACTGGAACCGGAAGAGTTTCAGCACATTCGCAAACATCCATCAGCGGGTAGAAAGTCCCTTAACGATATGAAATGTTACAGCGAAAATATTTTGAAAATGGTGGCGGAGCACCATGAAAAGTTCGATGGCACCGGCTACCCGTTTCAATTAAAGGGGGATAAAATTTCCCTTTACGCAAGAGTCTGTTGCATCATGGATGTTTTTTGGGGCTTAACCGCACCTCGCTCAAATAGACCTGGTATGACCCCCTTTGCGGCTCTGACTGAGATGAAAAACAATATGGAAGGGCATTTTGACATGCGTATTTTGGTCAATTTCATCAAAATCCTTGCGGATGCGGCGGCGGCAAAAGTTTCTGCGTCCAGGTCAACAGACAAGTCGGCCGCGGCCAGTGCCTGATTATAATTTTACTAAATAAACTACTTTAAACCGGGTGTGAAGGCGCACCCGTTTTTTTCTGCCCTTTTTCCTTCCGACCTACTTCCAGAGACTTATGCTTTACCCTGACGGATAATTAGGGGTAAGATAGATTTTCTCAACTCTTGAAGGGAGATACCTGTGTTTGTCGAGGTCGATTCCAACTCTAACACCGATCAGAGCTTCAATATGATTTTTCGGGATATTAGTTCTCCCCGAGAGTTGTATTGCATCAAATTTCCGGTAAACGGTGAAGAACAACCCGTTCAGATCACGGGCTGGGATGCAGACACCAATACCTCCTGCCCTGCCTTTGCCTGTAAAGTGGAAGAATCCGGGGATGGAGTTGCCTTACTCATTTATGGTGGCTCTGGCGGGGTGCGCATGAAACCTCTTGAAGACGAAATGCAATGGGACACGGGATCTTCCAACCAATGGGGAGACACACATTTGGTCTACCCGGCTGACTGCTTTATCGTTTACAAGGACGAGCTCTAACCTCCAGATGTGGATAAGAACGCCTCTTCAAGCCAAGACAACTCGTTGCTCACCGCCAATAGTTATCGCTAGCCAATGGATTCATTCAGTACTAATTGGCGAATAACCTCTTCCTCTAAAGGCTCTCCGTAACATCCTCGTACGCAATGAATCAAAAATTCCCGGTTGCCTTTTTGTCCGGTAATTGGAGATTCCGTCACGGCTTTCACCACCCATCCTTTTTCCGCGATAAAACGGTTCAAATTTAGCAGTACCCGAATATGTTTGGTTGGGTCTTTAATGATGCCACGATTTTCCACTTCCTCTTTCCCTACTTCAAACTGAGGCTTAACCAGGGCCACCAATTCACCTTCCGGCTTAAGGATTTCCAGCAAAGGAGGAATGACAAGCTGGAGCGAGATGAACGACACATCAACCACCGCCAGGTCCAGCATTTCTCCAATATCCTCTTTGGTCAATGTTCTGGCATTTTTTCGATCCAGACAAATGACTCGGGGATCCCTCATGAGGTTCCAGACCAACTGCCCATAGCCTACATCCACTGCATAAACTTTTTCTGCACCATTTTGTAAAAGACAATCGGTAAACCCCCCGGTAGAGGCTCCAACATCTATAGCGGTTTTTCCGGAAGGCAAAACATGGAATTGTTTTAAGGCATGATCCAGCTTAATTCCTCCCCGGCTGGCAAAGGGTTGGGACTCACCAAGGATAACGGGAAGAACATTTTCAGAAACAAGTTTACCGGGTTTATCTGCTACAGCATCTTTTATTCTTACTTTACCCGCCAGAATAATTGCACGGGCTACTTCTCGACTGGGAACGAGTTTTTTTTTACCAACAACTGGTCCAGGCGAATTTTTTCAATTTTTGGTGTCATCTTCGTCCTCAACGGGAAATAACTCCGTCACCAACTCGCCACTTTGGTTTTGGGTGAGCTTTTCAATTTTAGCTTCTGCTTCACTCAACTTTTTAGAACATACCCGCGACATTTTAATTCCTTCTTCAAAAATCTCCAGAGATTTATCAATATCCAACTCTCCCTTTTCAAGATCTTCAACAATCTGCTCCAGGCGTTGCATGGCTTTTTCAAATTTAATCTGCCCCATATTGGCCTCTTTGAATACAAGTTTTTATTGACTATAAACTGTTATTAAAACTATATTAGTTACTAACCTTTTATTCTAATTAACTTTGGTATAGCTAGTGGAAACCGTTGCCGACCGCATGACTAGTCCCGTTTTAACTATCGAGCGTGATGAAAATGTTAAAACTGCCGCTAAAAAAATATATGCAAATGAAATCGGTTCGCTTCTTGTAACCCACAACCAAAGCTTTATCGGAATCATTACCAAAACCGATTTGATGATCAAAGTCCTGGCAGAAAACCTCGATGCTAAATCCACTCTGGTTGCGGAGGTAATGAGCCAACCATTAATCTCCATTGCTGCTGACGAATCCCTTGATTCCGCTATAGAAATACTGCGTGAAAAATCAATTCGCCACCTGGCGGTTAACCAGAACAATCAAATTGTCGGAATCATATCAATAAAAGACCTCAGATAAAATAAGCCTTATATTTCTTCTATTATTTTGTTTACAGTGCAATCCAACTCCCCTTTGGAGAGGCGTATTTCTACCTTGTCCCCCGGTTTTACTCCGGCACTGCTTTTAAGTGACTTTTCATCTTTAGAGCAGATGCTGTAGCCCCGCTCTAATATTGCAAGCGGATTAACCGCATTCAGGTTTTTTAGGAATCCTTCAAAACGTTCCTTACGCAAACTAACCTGGCTTTGAATAATTTGGCCCGCCCTGTTTTGCAATCCATTTAGTTTTTCAGATAATTGTTGAATCTTATTTTTTGGGGAGGCCTGAACCAACCTGTGTTTCCTGTCATTCAGCTTTTGCTGGTGAATGATAAGCCCTTGCCCCAAACTTCGTACCATCCTCCCGTGCAGTTCATCAAGGCGTTGAATATGTGGACTGAATATTTCTTTAGGCTGGTGAAAAAACCGACGGTCCATTAACCGGGTTAAGAGGTCTCTGTAGGTTTCAACATTTTGTTGGATCGCTTCTAATAATTCTCCTGTCAAAGACCGGATATTCTTGACAATTTCAGTCAAAACAGGGACGGTCAATTCTGCGGCGGCTGAAGGGGTGGGGGCTCTAAGGTCGGCAACAAAATCTGCAATAGTGAAATCTATTTCATGACCCACGGCAGATACAATCGGAATTCGGGATGCATAGATTGCCCGCGCCACTTCCTCTTCATTAAATGCCCATAAGTCCTCCAGCGAACCTCCCCCTCGGCCCACAATAATAACTTCCACATCTTTCATGCTATTTAGGTGACGAATACTCTGAGCAATTTCCTTTGCAGAACCTTCACCTTGAACTTTTGCCGGGCAAAGCACAACGGAAACCCGAGGGTTTCTCCTGCGAATAACATTTAGGATATCCCGGACGGCGGCCCCCGTTGGCGAAGTGACCACTCCTATTTTCCAAGGAAAAGTGGGAAGTGGTTTTTTAACATCTTCATCAAACAAACCTTCCTTATCCAGCTTTTCCTTTAATTGTTCAAACGCTTTTTGTAATGCGCCCAAGCCCCTTGGCTCCAGAGACTCGGTGATGATCTGATATTCTCCCCTGGCGTCATAAACTGTTATCCGGCCAAACATTAAAACCTGATCACCATCTTCAGGTTGAAATTTGATGCCAGCCCGATACCCTTTAAAAAGAACACAACGAACCTGTGCTTTATCATCTTTTAAAACAAAATAACTATGGCCGGAAGCCACCGTTCTGAAATTAGAAATTTCACCCTCCACCCAAACGGAGTCAAACGCCGCTTCCATAATGGCGCGGATGTCCCGGGTCAATCCGCTGACACTATAAACCTGCGGCTGGGCATTTTCCGCTTCTAGGTGAGATACAGCCTCCTTATCTTTTCCAGGAGCAATTGGGATTTGGGATTTGCTCAAGCGGCTTTGTTTTTTGCGGATCATATAATTATTCTGGTAGGTAACCGTTTTTATTAGCCTTCTATTCTTAAACAGAGGTAGCTTTTAAGGTATTCTCCATGAGCAGGGCGATAGTCATAGGCCCCACCCCGCCCGGAACGGGAGTGATGAAACCTGCTTTTTTCGAGACTGACTCAAAATCTACATCGCCTGTCAACTTCCCGTCTACACGATTAATTCCCACGTCAATCACCGTCGCCCCTTGCTTTACCATCGCGGAAGTCACAAAATTAGGTCGGCCTACCGCCGCGATCAAAATTTCTGCTTGCCCAGTAACCTGTTCCAAATTCGTGGTCTTTGAATGGCAGATGGTCACTGTGGCGTGCCGTTGTAATAACAAATTTGCCACCGGCTTTCCTACGATATTACTTCGGCCTAACACCACAGCATGCTTGCCGGAAATTTCAATACCATAATAATCAAGCAGGACAATGATTCCCGTTGGCGTACAGGGGGTAAGCAGAGCATTACCGATAGATAGCTTCCCAACATTGATGGGGTGAAACCCGTCCACATCCTTTTTTGGGTCTATGGCTAATAAAATCTTTTCCGAATCAATATGCTCTGGGAGCGGCAGTTGCACAAGAATACCGTTTACCTCATCATTTTCATTCAGTTCATTAATGAGCTCTAACAATTCTTTTTCGGAAGTTTCTGCAGGAAGGTTTTTTCCAAAGGATTGGAACCCGATCTCCTGGCAAATTTTATTTTTATTGCGAACATAAACTGCCGAGGCAGGGTCATCCCCGACCAGAACTGTTGCCAGACCCGGAACCCGACCTGTTTTTCTTTTCAGTTCCTCCGTTTCTCGCATCAGACGATTACGAATTTCAGCAGATACTTTTTTTCCATCTATAAGAACCATAATTTTCCTTCTACTAGACGTTGGGTCAGATATTAATTTATATATTGCCGAGCCATCGCATTCTCGGCTTGTGACATCCCCTCACCTCATGTGCCGGAGGGGTAGGGCAGTTTAGCAGAATTTACAATTTATCGAAGGGAATTAGGTTTATTTAATTCCCAATTCCTTGATCAACCGGGAAAGGTAGGAACGCTGAACATCCAGAATCTGGGCGGCCTTGGTACGGTTACCGCCTGTGGATTTCAGGGTGTTGGAAATAAAAGTATGGCGAAATGAGTCACTGGCTTCCTTAAGCGTAGACCCTACATTAAGTTCAATTGGGGCTTGAGAAGTTTCAAAGGGAAACGCTTCGGGCAACAGTTCCTCTTCGTCCGTTAAAACAATGGCTCGTTCTACGGAGTTTTCCAGTTCCCGGATGTTTCCCGGCCAGGAATAACTCATAAGGTGAGAAACTAACCCTTTGCCGGGGTTTTTAACCGGCTGGTTTTTAGGACTGTGTTTTTTGATGAAAAAGGTTAACAAGTCGGGGATATCTTCCAGTTTTTCACGAAGCGGAGGCAGGGTTATTTTTATTACATTTATTCGGTAATACAAATCCTGGCGGAAGCTTCCTTCCCGAACCTCTTTTTCCAAATCACGGTTAGTCGCCGTTATCAACCGGACATCGACCTCAATGGTTTCGGTACCCCCCAAGCGGATAAACGATTCTTCCTGAATAACCCGCAAAAGTTTTACCTGCATATCCAGAGGCAATTCCCCTATCTCATCCAGAAACAATGTTCCCGTATGCGCGGCTTCAAACAAACCAATTTTTTGAGAATCCGCACCGGTGAAGGCTCCTTTTTCGTGACCAAAAAGTTCACGCTCCAAAATGGATGCGGGTAATGCCCCACAACTGACTGATATAAAAGGCTTGTTTTGCCTTAGGCCACGGTCATGAATCAGATGAGCAAACAATTCCTTTCCCGTTCCACTTTCACCATTCAGCAAGACCGCGGCTTTGGAGTCGGCTACCTTTTCGGCCATATCAATGCACTTTTTGATGGCCTTGCTCTCACCTACTATGGTGTAACGAAGCAGGTATTGTTCTTTCAGCCTGCCAAACTCTTCACCCAGTAATTTTCTGTTTTGCGAAACTTGAAAAAATTTTGCCATCAAATTGGAAAAGTTTTTCAATATTTCAATATTTTCTTCACTGAACACAGATCCATCCACTTTGTCCAGAAACTGCACAACACCGATCACTTTTTTATCAATAATTAATGGAAAACTTGCCATAGACTGGACAGGAATTCGCATTTTCTCACTGACTCCCTGATACCATCGAGGATCCTCTGCCACATTGTTGGAAATAATCGATTCTCCTGTTTTCGCAACATGGCCGGAAATTCCTACACCCGGCGGCAAATCAATATCTTTTAATTGGCCCATGTTTTTTCCGGAAGCCTGGTAAAACTGAAGCTTATAGTTCTTTTCATCTTGGACCAGCAATAAGGAGCCGTTTTTGACACCCACAATATCTTTAGCCGCATCCATAATCATGGCTAATAATTCATCCACCTCCCAATAGGTCGTTTGAAAAAGGTTGGATATCTTACGTAGTGTTTGAATATTGGTCTCTTTATCAATGCGTTTCATGAAAATTCCTGTGATTAAATCTGCAATGGGATTTAATTAATTGCACTTTATTATTCAATGGTAAAATTATGTATGATTTAATTTTACACCTTTGGGCAAATTTTGAAAAGTGTTAATATTTAGGGGCTTATGACAAAGTTCCTATTAATATTGAACCCTAATCAAACGATAATTATATGAAGAGATATTTAAGAGGTATGCTGGGTTAAAGTGTATATTCCAGTCTGCTTAAATACTTATAAGTTTTTGATGATTAAGGGCTGAATACACCAACCCATAAGAGCATATAAATCACCAATACACCTGTTATTAACCCTACGTTTAGCAATTCTCCATAACCTAATGCTGGCAATCCCTTCAAGACTAAAAATTATATTGGGATGTGTGACTCTGTTGATCCTGATCAGCATGCTTACTTATTTCAATTCGCTGAAGGGATCTTTCCAGTTCGATGACGTCCCCTTGCTTAAAAGTCATTGGCTGATCAACACCGATGCATTCTTCAATCACCCTCGCTCAGGTCAAATTGGAAACCGCCCCGTCTTATATTGGACGTTTGCTTTAAACAATCAACTGGCTCAACATCAAGTCTTCGGATTTCATCTACTTAATCTCGCCCTTCATATTGGGGTAACGCTTTTAATATTTTTTACTATCTGGCGCGCTGGATATTTACAAAATGAGCACAAATGGGGATTCCCCCTGTCAGCCGCCTTGCTGTTTACACTACACCCCTTAAACACCGACACAGTTTCTTATATATCTTCTCGTTCCTCATTACTGGCAACTTTTTTTTATTTACTGACGCTTTTTATTTTTCTTAATTTATTTTCCCTGAATAAAAACACCTCGCTTATAAAAAGAGGATTTATCTCATTATTGGTTTTGTTAGGAATTTATTTGTGTGTGGCCACAAAATTAATCGGGGCGACATTGCCATTTATTCTTGTTGTCTGGTATTGGAGTTTTATAGGACGTAAACAATTTCCAGAATTTCACCAAAAAACACTGAATAACAAATCATTCAATATAGGTCTGGCCTCAGCAGTCGTTATTATTGTCGGAATCTTATTATTTAAAGATTCCTGGATTTATATTCCCCTTGATCAGGGCTTCGAGTTATTTGGGCGAATCCCATATTTGATGGTTCAATTAAAAGTCATCGTATTTTATTACCTCAAGCTATTTTGTTTTCCCTTCAACCTGAATGTCGACAGTGGCTTTTCTTTCAGTTCCCCAGCATCCGATTTCACTATAATTTTTTCAGGATTGATAATACTTGCAATCGTTTTGACCACCTTCAAATGGAAAAATATTTGGGTGATCGCAGGCACTCTCTGGTTTTTTATCACCTTGGCTCCCACCTCCAGCTTTATCCCTTTAAATGACCTGGCTGTCGAGCACCGCATGTATCTGCCTATGTCGCTGGGATTAAGCCTGATTGCCGCAGTCGGCATTACAACTTTTCCAGCACTCTGGAGGCTTCGACTGCTTGTCGTTCTATTAGTATCACTGGGAATCACCACAACAACCAGAAATGCTGACTGGGTAAGCGAATTAAGTTTATGGAAAGATTCTGCAAAGAAAAATCCTTATTCACCAAGGTCCCATAATAATCTGGGTAAAACGTATTACGAAAAAGGTAATCTTGCCCTTGCGGCCCATCATTTAGAAAAAAGCGTTGCCAATATTCCTCGCTTTATTGACACTCAGTACAATATAAAAAGTGCTGAAGAATTTTTACAACGGCGGAAAAGGATTACCGGCACTATTACTAACAAAAACGTTAATCACTCAAAACCTACCGGGCTCATGGCAGAGTTGGTGGAACCTCATTTTAATCTAGCCAGTGTTTATTTGGACCAGGGACGACTGGACGATGCAGAACATGAATATCAGAAAACCCTGGCGTTGAGACCGGGCCATATTTCTTCCCAAATAGGATTGAGTTCGGTCTATAACAAAAAGGGATTTTTTGACCAAGCCACTAAAACATTGGAGTTGATGATAAAGAAAAATTTATCAAGCAAAGACCCCAACCTGGCCTTGGCGCGATTGAATCTGGGTGAACTTTATGGAAAAACCAGAAAAATTGAAAAAGCGATAACGGAATGGAAAGCCGCTATTAAAATAAATCCATCTTTGTTGCCCGCCCATTTTAACCTGGGCACGGCATATATGATGAAAGGCAAACTACAATTGGCTGAAAGTGCTTTTGAACTGTGCCTAAAACTGAACAACCATTACGAACCCGCACTATTCAACCTTGCCAAAGTTTATCAAAGGCAAGAAAAATGGGCTGAATCTACCCAACAGTTTAAAGCTTTCCTTGAAGTTGCTGGGCCCAGGCCTTCCGCCTACACTCAAATGGGTTTTAATCTTAACCGGCAATCTGACTGGGACAATGCAAAACATTTTCTTGAAAAATCCATTTCACTTCAACCTGAGGATATAAATACCCGGATCACCCTTGCCGAAACATTTACCAATCTTGCCCAGATTAAAAAGGCCCATGAACATTTAACAACCGCTTTGAAAATGCACCCTAATCCCAATCAAATTGAAGCGATCAATAATATGATGTTAAGTTTAACCAGCCTCAAAACCACCACTCCATGAATTATAAAACCTCCAACATAAATTTCATTGGTCATCAGTTAAAATCCGTCACGGTACTTATCTGCTTGGGCATTCTGGCATTCTGGGCCACCCTTCATTCTCCCTTCCTCTATGATGATGCCCATGCCATTGTTGATAATCCTTATATTCAACATTTGAACGATTTTCAAAAGATCGTTGGTATAGAAAATATTTTTAACCGGTCGGTTCTTTTGCTGACCTTTGCAGTGAATCGAGATATAGGTGGGCTGGATGTTTTCGGTTATCACCTTACTAATGTTCTTTTTCATATTCTTACAGGTTTGATCTTGTATTTCCTGGTCAGCGAATTAATGCTTTTAGATCCTCCTCAACATCGGCTCAATCGGTTACCATTAATTTGCGCCACCATTCATCTGATCAATCCTCTCACGGTTCAAACAGTCACTTACATTTCCAGCCGTTCCTCAGGACTGGCAACATTTTTCTATCTGCTTTCCTTTTACATTTTTTGCAGGTTGGTCCGACCTCAGCAAGAAGGAATAGGTGGGGCGGGTAAACTACTTTTTATTGTAGGAATTTTGGGGTTTCTTTTTCTTGGAATTGGAGCCAAGGAAATTGTCGTTACCTTCCCTTTAATAGCAATAGTATATATCTGGCTCCTCACTCCAGCCACGCAGAGAAATTCTTTAAAAGCAAAAGCGGCATTCATTCTCCTGCCACTTTTGCTTTATTTTTGTTATCGCTATATAGAGCTGGGCAGTATTTTTTCTTTAGAAACAGACCCGGTCTCTGGAGAAACGAGTCGATATTTATATTTTCTCAGTCAAATAAAGGTAGCTGTCAACTATTACCTGCTTAAGTTGTTTCTGCCTTTTAATCTCAACTTTGAGCCCGATATTCGTTTACTACCGGGCCTGTTGGATGGACCGTTACTTTTTTCCGTTGGTGTTTTAGGTGCCGGGGCTATAGCAGTATTCCACCATCAATCTAACCTATTCAAATTTGCCGTTCTTTGGTTTTTCATCACCCTGCTTCCCACATCAAGCTTTATTCCTCTCAAGCAGATTGCCATTGAGCATCGCACCTATTTGCCTGGATTAGGATTTAGTCTGGCTCTGGGCTGGTTATTTCTAAACGCTCAGTCAATCCGAATCGTTGCTACTTACCTCTTATTTATTTTTATATCTCTTAATTTTTTACTTACCGTGAATCGCTCACTTGATTACCGATCGGAAGTAAAGCTGTGGAAAGACACTGCGGCAAAGTCTCCAAATAAATCTCTGGTTCATAACAATTTGGCCACCGCATATATGGAAGCCAAAATGCTGGAAGAGGCAAAAAAAGAGTTGGCGATTACCCTACAGTTAAATCCCACTCAGTCGGATGCCTATGCTAATTTGGGGCACATCCATTTCCAACAAGGGAATTGGAATGAAGCAATAGAAGAATTTAATCGTTCCATTAATTTAGGTTCTAATAAACCAGACACCTATTACTTTTCCGGCCTCTCCTTAAGAAAGTTAAATTCCTCTAAAGAAGCCATTCCCTATTTACAAAAAGCTGTAAGCATTCGGCCTCATATTGCTCACTATCATTTTGAATTGGGAGAAGCATACCGGCAAATAGAATCTTTTGATGAGGCACTTCAAGAGTTTCGACAAGTGCTTAAAATTCAACCCAAGCATCCGCAAGCACAAAATAACATTGGGGTCATTTTCTGGAATTTAAACGCCTATGAAAAAGCTGAAATGGAATTTATAAAAGCGATAAATATTCAACAGGATTTACCAGAAATTCACCAAAATCTGGCCGCACTATATATAAAAGAAAGCCGTTACACCCATGCCATTCCCCATTTGGAACAGGTTCTTAAATTACAGCCTGAAAATGTAATTGCCCAAAATTTGCTTGGTTACGCTTTGGTGCAAGTAAAGAAAGGGCAAAAATGAATTCCTGCATCTCAAAATATCCTCAACCGGCTCTTGACCAAATAAGATGTTGCTTAATCATCTCTTTACTTGGAATTCTGGTTTATGCCAATCATCTCAACAACCCCTTTCAATTTGATGGTGTTGCATACATAGTCAACAATGAAAAAATGAAAAACCCGGAAGCTATGCTGACCTTCGAGTTTTGGAAAAATGAGTTCCTGGCGCGAGGTCTGCTAAGAATGTCTCTTGCTCTCAACGCTTCCCTGGATGGTTTTCGGCCTTTTGGCTATCATATTTTCAACCTTGCCTTTCATATTTTTAATAGCCTGCTTCTCTTTTTTGTACTGGAGAAATCCTTTCGCCGATTTGACCTAAAAACCATCGGCTGGAGTGATAAAAGAACCCGTTCCGTTGCTTTTTTTACTGCTGTCATTTTTCTTTGCCACCCGGTCCAAACAGAATCGGTTATTTATATAATGAGTCGCTCAGAAGTTATCGCTTCGACCTTTTACCTTGCTGGATTTCTCCTGTTTCAAAATTTATTGGATAGGCCTTCCACCTCACGACTGCAATATGGATTTTATTTTCTGGCCATATTTTTTATAGCCCTGATTGGTTTTAGCGTTAAGCAAATTGTCGCAACTTTGCCCGCAATTATGATTTTGTATTATTTTTCCAGTTGCCCCGCTCATTCCCCGGCTTTGTTAGCTTTAAAAAGATGGAAGTGGGCAGTAGGTGGTGTTTTTTTCGGAGTTGTTAGCCTTTTAATATACAAACTTCTTACAGATGAAGCATTTCTTATCGGCCCTTCGCGTCCTGAAGAGATGGTCGGCAGAGTAAAGTATATGCTCAGTCAACCGAGTGTGATGATTTTCTATTATTTAAATAAGTTGTTGCTTCCGTTAAACCTCAATATCGATCCTGATATAGAGGTTGTCACCCACTTTGTATCTTGGAATTTTTTGCTCCCAATAATTTTTATTTCTTTCTTGTTAGTTTTCTCCTTCAAAAACTTTAAAAACCGAATCATATTTTTTTATCTGTTCTGGTATTTTATTGTCCTTTCTCCGTCCTCCTCAATCGTCACCTTGCACGACCTTGCTGCTGAACACCGGGTCTATCTTGCATCAGCAGGGATTTTTTTCCTATTCGCTTGTGGAATCTCTGAGCTAATCTTCAGATTTGAAAAGGCCAAATCATTACGAATATCGGCAATTCATATTTTATTTGTAATCGTGGGAATTCTTGGAGTTATGACAATTCAGCGTAATGCGGTGTGGCAATCTGAGTTATCCCTCTGGCAGGATACATATCAGAAGTCGCCCAATAAATTGCGCCCCTTAATAAACTTGGCACGGGCGCATAGTATTGAGGGAAATATCGAAAAAGCTATTAAGTTTTATCAAAAGTCTTTGATTAAAGGACCTGGAGTATTTGCTACTCATTACAATTTGGCCGATCTTTATCTTAAAAAAGGTTTGGTGCCCGAAGCCATACGACATTTCCAACTGGCTAAACGCATTGAGCCTGAAATCCCAGAAACTTTTGCCAAACTCGGCGAAATCTACTTGTCTCAAAAAAAATTCCAGCTTGCGGATACCTATTTCAAGCGCGCTGTAGAGCTTCATCCCGGTTACTCCCGAGTATTCAAAAATCTGGGTATCATTAATTTTTATCACCTCAACAAACATAAGCAAGGTTTGGCCTATTTTTACCGTTCCCTTACACTCGATCCTCACCAACCCGAAGCAGATAAAATCCGAGACCTCCTGGCTCAATACCCGATCCATTGAAACCGGAATCATCAATCTCCGCCATTGGATGCTACCCAAGTCTTTAACTTTTAAAATCTCTTCCTCTTTATTAAGCATTCAAAATAAGCTATTCTTTCTGAATGAACGCCAAAAAACTCACAATCCTAGTCAGTTGCACTTTTCTGATTCTCTATAGCATTTCAACCTTCATGTTTCACGATGATTTTCATGATGGTTGGGTTTCTTATGAAAAAAAGGACTATGACACAGCATATAAACTATGGTTGCCATTAGCAATTCAGGGAAACCCTCGAGCGCAATTTTTCTTGGGGGTAATGTTTGACAGAGGACAAGGGATATCCCAAGACTATAGCGAAGCGGCTAAATGGTACCAGCGAGCCGCTGAACAGGACTCTGCCCGGGCAAAATCACATATCTATGAAATAGCAAAAAAGGGGTCTTCCCAAGCTTTGAAAATTTTAAACGATGATGCCAAACTGGGAGTTGTGGAAGCGCAAGTTATCCTGGGAAAAATGTATGAGGAGGGTCACCCCTTTCCGCAAGACTATAACGAAGCGGCTAAATGGTACCAGCGATCCGCTGAACAGGACTCTGCCCGGGCAAAATCACATATCTACGAAATAGCAAAAAAGGGGTCTTCCCAAGCTTTGAAAATTTTAAACGATGATGCCAAACTGGGAGTTGTGGAAGCACAACTTATCCTGGGAAAGATGCATGAAAATGGAGTAAGTGTTTCCCAAGACTATGACCAAGCCTTCAAGTGGTATCAGAGAGCCGCTGAACAGGACTCTGCCCAGGCAAAATCACATATCTACGGAATAGCAAAAAAGGGGTCTTCCCAGGCATTGAAAATTTTAACCGATGATGCCAAGCAGGGAGTTGCCGAAGCACAATTTCACTTGGGCTTGATGTATGACAAAGGCCAAGGAGTTCCCCAAAATTATGACCAGGCATTCAAGTGGTATCAACGAGCCGCTAAACAGGGATATGGTTCAAGAGGAGCAAATATTTATCAGATTGCTAAAAAGGGTGTTGCCGCCGCATTGAATGTTTTGACCGATGATGCCCAACAGGGAGTTGTAGAAGCACAACTTATCCTGGGAAAAATGTATGAAGCAGGACACCAGTTTCCGCAAGACACTGACCAAGCTTTCAAATGGTATCAGCGAGCCGCTGAACAGGACTCTGCCCAGGCAAAATCACATATCTACGGAATAGCAAAAAAGGGGTCTTCCCAGGCATTGAAAATTTTAACCGCTGATGCCGAACAAGGAGTTGTGGAAGCTCAATTTCGCTTGGGAAAAAT
>JABIXH010000191.1 GCA_018664975.1 Nitrospina sp.
ATTGACTGCCGTCATAATGCAGGAGGGTTCCCTCGGCACCGCCAACAAAAATATCGTTTTCGTTGAAGCCAAAAATGGATAAAAGATGGCTGGAAGTTAGTGATGACATAAGGGTTCCTCAAGATTATTGCTGTTTTCTAAATGGTCAATCATATGGACATATCGCTCCATTCCTTGCCATCAAATTTAACCACTGTTCCATTCTCTCCCGCTACGTATACCTGATCGGGTCCGAGTCCTTTAACCTTGGTAAAGTATTCATCCTTGATAGGTTCAAGGGTTGACCATTTGCTTCCATTATAGTGAAGCATAATAGCGTTATCCCCCACCACATAGATATTGTCTTCGGAGGTTCCCCAAATGCTCAAGAGATATTCTTCGGTTCCTGATTCCATTGGTTTCCAGTCTGTTCCATCACTTCGCAAAATGGTTCCGTGAGATCCACATATGTAGACGTTGTCATTACTGGTACCCCAGACCCCGAACAGGGAGATTTGTTCATCGGTCAAGTCCTCGCGACGCTGGAATTCTTTGCCATCATAAAATCGATAAATCCCCTCTCCACCCACCGTGTGGATATGTTCAATGTCTTCCCCCCACATGCCAAACAAGTCATGAATGGTATTGGGTTCCCGGTAGTCCCATTTTTCCCCATTCCAGTAAAGCATGCGTCCGCCCACCCCATAAAGGAACACATTATTTTCATCCATGCCATATGCGGAGTTGAGCGAGTCATAACTGCCCGTGTCAACCTGCTTCCAATCCTTACCATTATAGAAAAGAACGACACCCCCAATACCCACAGCATAAATTTTTTGTTCATTCGCTCCCCAAATACCCATCAGTGGGTTGGTATTATCCGTGCGAACCGGCAACCACTCCTGCCCATCCCAATGCTGAGGAATGCCATCCTTTCCCACTACATATATACTGTCTTCCCGGAAAGGCATGATATCGAGCAGATCCGGTTTTTCACCTGTAAACATAATTTTGAGCCTACAAAGAAGTAATTCACTATTATTACTCTTTCCCTTTCAGGAAGAAATAAAAACCCTACAAAAAAGAAAGGGCTCCCGGTCACACAACCGGGAACCCCTAATTCGCCGCCATTACCAAATCAAGCTTCGGCCTTGGCCTTATAAAAATAAACATCCTTCAACTTGGGGAAATTTTTATTATCCTTGAATAAGGCCTGTACCCCATCGCTCACATCGTTGTGGATCAAGACCAATGTTTCAAGGTTAGGAAGGTTAGTCGATTCGGCCAAAACTCTGGCACCCATACTACCCAATTCCGCCTCATACAAATCGATCAAGGTAAGATTTCTAAAGTTCTCAGAACCTGCAATGGCTTCAGCACCTCGAAGTCCTATAGGATTAAATGTCAGGGTCAGTTGAGTCAAATTGCTCAAAGTTTCCGATGCGGCGAGTGCCTCCACCCCTTCCCCTTCAATGAAATTCCAATTCAAATTCAATTCTGACAGTTTGCTCAGGTTTTTGGATTCGGCAATTGCGATCGCGCCTTCATTACCAATATTATTTCTGTATAAAGAAAGTTGTGTAATCCGGGTCAGCGTTTCAGAGGTAGCCAGGGCCTTTACGCCTTCATCTCCTATTTTGTCGCCCAACCAAAGAGAAACAAGGTTTCCCAGAATATTTGATGTCGCCACCGCTTTGGCACCATCGGCAGTAATTTCATTATCACTCAATATCAACTCAGAAAGGTTAAGCATGGTTTTAGCTTCCGCTAAAGCCTTAAGGCCTTCATCGGTGACCTTATTTTTAAACAAATTCAAGGCAGTTAGAAACTTCATTTTATCACTGGCCGCCAAAGCCTTGAGACCCTCATCCCCAATATCGTTAAACTCCAGAAACAGCGCAGTGACACCTTTAACCTTGTCGGATTCAAGAACCTTGATCAAGTCCTCATCATCCAGTTCCTTTTCCCTCAAATCCAGTTCACTATTATCCGTATTCAGTCCCTGGTCAATGAGGCTGTCAATATCTTTAACTTCTTTTTCAGCCATTGGTGCAAGCTCCAGAAAAAATCACTATTTTCACAAAACATGGGTAATCCGCTATTTTAAGACAGTATCTGCTCTTGTAAAGCTTAAAATCCAATTTTACTCATCATTAGCCCAAAATAACACTATTCCTCAAATGGTCTCAAATAATTTTGAGTTCTAAAAACTCAAAAAACCAATAATTAAAAATTTTTAATTTCATTATTCACCAAATTAAATTATATTTTCAAAGTTCATTGAGAAAATTTCCTTCGCAGTTCCCCGATAAATCAAATCAACTTCACCCAAAGGTTTTTCTAATGCCACAAAAGATTGATGAAATAACAGAACGGATCAACCAGGCCAGCGGATTTATTCCCCCATTATTACATGAGCTGGAACAAGTTATGGTAGGGCAAAAATATCTGATCGAGCGATTGATATTAGGACTCCTAACTGGAGAACATATTCTTCTGGAAGGAGTGCCGGGACTTGCAAAGACCACTTCGGTTAAAACCCTGGCCGAAACGGTAAAAGCCGATTTCAAGCGCATTCAGTTCACCCCCGACTTATTGCCGGCTGACCTACTGGGAACCCAGATCTATCAACCAAAGACCGGGGAATTCGATATAAAAAAAGGCCCTCTTTTCTCCAACATCATTCTTGCAGATGAAATCAACCGTGCTCCGGCCAAGGTTCAAAGTGCCCTGCTCGAAGCCATGCAGGAAAGGCAGATCACAATTGCCGGCAACACTTTCAAGCTTGAAGAACCGTTTATGGTCATTGCCACCCAAAACCCTATTGAGCAGGAAGGCACCTATCCCCTGCCAGAAGCTCAGGTGGACCGGTTCATGCTAAAACTTCATATCGATTATCCGACGAAGGAGGAAGAAAAAATTATCATGCAAAGGATGTCCACCTCCAACAATGCTTATAAAGTCAAGCAGGTGGTATCCCCCGAAGAAATTCTGCAAGCACGTAAAGTGTTCGATGAAATATATATTGATGAAAACCTGCAGGATTATATTATCAATCTGGTTGCGGCAACCCGCGACCTGGCAGGCCATCAGATGTCTTCCCTAAAAGAAATGATTCAATTTGGTGCCTCTCCACGGGCATCAATCTTTTTGAACCGTTGCGCCAAGGCTTACGCTTTTTTACAGCGCCGTGGGTATGTCGTTCCTCATGATATTAAAACGATCGGGTTGGATGTGTTGAGGCACCGAATAATCCTTTCATATCAAGCGGAAGCTGAGAATGTGACTCCAGATGATGTTATCAGAAAAATATTTGACACCCTGGAAGTTCCTTAAAAAATGCTTAAAACCCTGACTCATACATTTCGAGATTGGTTTCAGGAACCCGTTCCAGTGACAAAACAGGATAAAAACCTGTCCCCTGAACTGTTACAACGTATCAAAGCCATTCAAATAAAAACCAACTATTTGGTTAATGACATCATGGCCGGTGAATATGTGTCTGCATTCAAAGGCCGAGGAATGGAGTTCAGTGAGGTACGAGAATATCAACCGGGAGACGATGTCCGTTTGATCGATTGGAATGTCACCGCCAGAATGAACCAACCCTTTATTAAAGAGTTCAAGGAAGAGCGCGAGTTAACCCTCATGCTTCTGGTTGATGTGAGTTCTTCTGGCGAATTCGGTTCTGCGGGAAAACTTAAAAATGAAGTTTCCGCCGAGATTGCTTCAATTCTCGCTTTCGCCGCCATTAAAAACAACGACAAGATCGGGCTAATCGTTTTCTCGGACAAAATTGAACACACCATACCGCCCAAAAAAGGAAAAGCTCATATCTGGAATATCATCCGAACCATTCTGGACTTCAAACCCGAGGGCAAAGGTACCGATCTTTCTCTCCCTCTAGAGTACCTTTTGAATATCCAGAAAAGAAAAGCTACCGCCTTCTTAATTTCCGACTTTCAGGATGATCATTACGAAGAAAAATTGAAATTGGCAAAACAAAAACACGATCTGGTTGCCATATCAATCAGTGATCCCAGGGAGGAAATTCTTCCTGATGTGGGACTGATTCATCTTGAGGATGCCGAGTCGGGAGAAACCATATTGGTAGATACCAGTGACGGCGAAATGACTCGAAAGTATTCCAGACAATTTCAGGAGAAAAGGGAAAGACGAAAAACTTATTTCCAGTCCATAGGAATTGATACCATCGAAATTCAAACAGATCGATCATTAACCGATCCAATCATCCGCTATTTCAAAATACGGGAAAAGAAACATTAAAATGAATCAAACACCTAAAATTATTCCAGTTGAAGGAGTCAGCAATAGGCTGAAAACCTTTGTAATTATCCTTACAGTGTTAACCCTTTTTGCTTTTGTGGCCTTGTTCACCAAACTTGCAAGCAAACCAACCCTCCCCAAAAAAAACGAGTCGGCTGTTCAAGCCTTTGAGCTAAACCAACCTTTAAGCGATGAATATCAAGCTGTGGGAACTCGCCTCATGAATTCTGGCTTGAAAGAACAAGCTATCGATCAATTTATCCATGTATGGGAGATGCAGAAAGTGGGCAGTGCACAAAGAGCAAAAGCCGCTCATACTGTCGGACGTTTATATGCAGACCTCAATAATTGTCAGGAAGCCCTGGTTTGGCTGTTTCGAGCTGAAACTTCAGAATCAGACCTATTGCTCAGTCCGCTAATTGACACATGCCTTGCAAAAGTACGGAGTAGTCATTCTGGCCAATGAAAAAAGTAATAAGTCTGACCAAGTATCCAGTTTTCCTTTTCACCCTGATATTGTTAGCAATTCCATTCAGCAACCCTGGAGAAGCTTCTAATCCAGTTTCTGTCACCACCCGCATCACTCCCAACACTTTCACACTTGGTGATATCGCCACCTATATAATCTCGGTTCAGCATGATCCCGATATCCAACCTGTAGCTCCCGAAGTTATCCCCCCAAAAGGACTGGAGTTTGTTGACAAGGGGAAAAGTCCGTCCAAAGAATTAAACGGACAAACTGTGCAAGAGTATTGGTATAAATTTCGCGTTGACGATATTGGCATCATAACGTTTCCTTCCATATCTGTTACTTTTGATGCTCAAGATCAAAATCAAAAAATCATTCAGGGTACCATCATGGCACCTGAAGCATCGCTTGAAGTTCAGTCCCTTGTAAAAATCCAGGGAAACGCAGAGGGAATTCATGACATCAAACCCTTGGAAGAAATTTCCCCTCCCTGGACTCATTATTTTTGGATAGCTCTTGGAGTTCTAGCTCTTATAGCTTTACTATATTTCATTTGGCATAAATGGAAGTCCCGGCCCACCAAACTTGCAAATTCCCCATCAATTCCCGCCTTAACTCCAGAGCAGTTGGCATATAAAGAGCTTGAGGCGCTCAGGGTTAAAGGGTGGATTCAAATTGGGCGCACACAAGATCATTTCTTTGAGTTGTCAGAAATCTTTCGCCGCTACCTGGAAAACCGTTTTCAATTTCCGGCGCGCGAATGGACCACGGAAGAAATCACAGCCCACTTCAAACATTTTTCAGGACTCAATGAAAACCTGAAACTTCAGGCCCGGAGCATCCTGACTCAAACAGATCGTATCAAATTTGCAAAGGCTGAAGTGGCAGGAGGACAGGATGAAATCAAATCCATCATCAACTTTATTAGAGAGGCTTGCCCAACGAAACCTGCTTCTCAAGTTTCTAAATAATCATGAACTTTTTCCAGTTTCAGGATCCCTGGCTTCTACTATTTTTATTAGGACTGCCCCTGCTTGCTTTGCAAAGAAAAAAGGAAGCCTCAATACATTTTTCATCCATCGTTACCCTCAAAGCCCTTCGCCCATCCCGGGTGGATCTTTACGCCGGACTCCCTAAAATCATTCGATTTCTGGCAATAGCTCTTTTAATAATAGCTTTAGCCCGCCCACAGGAAGGACATAAGAGCACAGAGATTCTTTCTATCGGTGTCGACATAATGCTGGCAATAGACACGTCAGGAAGCATGCGGGCACTGGACTTATTTGAAGATGAGAAACGCATCACCCGGCTTGCCGCAGTTAAAGGAGTAGTCTCCAAGTTCATCGACAACCGCCCCAATGACCGAATCGGCATGGTCGTATTTGGGGAACAGGCCTACACCCAATGTCCTTTGACCCTTGACCAGGACATATTGCAATCATTTTTGAGTAAGCTGGAAATTGGCATGGCAGGAGATTCCACCGCTATAGGCTCAGCAATAGGTATCGCGATTAAACGACTCAAAGATTTAAAATCAAAATCCAAAGTAATGATTCTGTTGACGGATGGAAGAAGCAATGCGGGAGCCTTGCCTCCCATTCAGGTTGCCCAGGCGGCAAAAACATTCGGCATAAAAATCTACACCATTGGAATAGGCACCAAAGGCAAAGCCCCTTTTCTGGTCAACTCTGTTTTTGGCCAACGCTATGTTTATCAGGAAGTGGATATTGATGAAACCACACTCAAGGAAATTTCCCAAATAACCGGCGGCCAATATTTTCGCGCTACTGACTTAGAATCCCTCAAAAAAATATATAACCAAATAGATAAAATGGAAAAATCGGAAGTAAAGGTAATTGACCACTCAGAATACAAGGAACTCTTTTATTATTTCCTGGTGCCAGGGTTGTTGCTTCTTTTACTGGAAGCGGGTCTCTCCAACACTTTTTTGAGGAGGATTCCTTAAGCCATGAAATTTGGTGATCCAAGCTACCTTCATTTTTTGTGGTTGATGGTCCCATTCCTGTTTTTTATGGTGTGGGGCTTGAAGAAGAAAAAGCAACTCACAGCAAACTTTTGTGGCAATCCTTTGCTTTCCAGATTGGTCCATCCGGGAGTTGAAAAAGCGCAACGCAAAAAAGCTATCTTCATTGTTCTGGCAATTATTTTTCTTGTTTTTGCCCTGACTCGTCCACGCTGGGGTTATCACTGGGCGGATATGCATCAACAAGGAGTCGATGTCATTATTGCTTTGGATGTATCCAACAGTATGCTGGCAGAAGATATTAAACCCAACCGCCTTGAGAGGGCCAAGCGAAAAATCTCCGACCTTCTTGATATGCTGGAAGGGGATCGAATTGGATTGGTCGCTTTTGCTGGGACCGCATTTGTTCAATGTCCTCTGACTCTCGATTATGCGGCGGCCCGGATATTCCTTTCTGCCATTGACACTCAATTAATCCCGGTGCAGGGAACAGCCATTGGCAATGCAATCAAAACCTCCGTTAAAGCCTTTCGCACTCAAGACAAGAAATCCAAAGCTCTTATTTTAATAACAGATGGTGAAGACCAAACGGGAAAAGCCTTGTCAGCGGCAAAATCAGCGCAGGAACAGGGCGTAAAAATTTATACAATTGGTATCGGCGGAGAAATTGGAGCCCCTTTACCCAATCCTGCTGACAAAGGTGGATTCAGGAAAAATCAACAGGGAGAAGTTATCCTCTCCAAGCTGGATGAAATCACATTACAAAAAATAGCCTTGGAAACAGGCGGTAGTTATGTTCGCTCCGTAACCGGCGATATCGACCTAAAAACCATTTATAAAGACCAAATAAAAAAATATATCCAGAAGAAAGAATTGAAGTCAGAACGGCGCAAAATCTGGCAGGAACGTTTCCAATGGTTTATTTTTGCCGGATTAATTTTTCTGATATTGGATACCTGCATAACTGAAAGGAAACCCTTGCCTGACTCATAAATTTAGTCTGCATTCCCCGCCTTAACTTTGGTAAAATATTACCAAGTGCGAGGCTGGGAAATTTAATGCATTTCATTAGTTTGCCTGCGCCGCAGGAGCAAATAGCTTTATTTTGCAAATATTTAGCTTTGGCGACCTAAAAAATTTCCACGCAAATTTCCAGCCGAGGATAGCCCGGTCTTGACAACCTGTAATTGCAATTTTATATAAGTAATGAGTTGGACTGTACAGTAGCACTATTTGAATTAAACGTTACGAAAGGAACAAAATAATGCAAAGTTCACCTAGAACCATGAGCATAGATGCCCATGCCGCAGAGCAACAGCGGTTCATGGTACGTGTTTATAACTGGATGACGGCCGGACTGGCAATAACCGGTTTCATGGCCTTTTATATTTCGAGTAGTCCAACGATGATGAATATCATTTTTGGAAATCCCATAATGCCAATCGTTCTCATCGTTGCCCAGATAGGACTGGTTTTCTGGCTGGCATCAAGAGTAATGCAAATGAGCGCGAGCCAGGCAACCGGTGTCTTTATGCTTTATGCCGGCCTGACCGGAGTCACTTTTTCTGCCATATTTATGACCTATACCGCCTCATCCATTACCTCAACGTTTCTTGTTACTGCCGGTACTTTTGGAGCCATGAGCCTTTACGGCTATACCACCAAAAAAGACCTGACCTCTTGGGGTAGTTTTCTGTTTATGGGCTTGATCGGAATCATCATTGCTTCCGTAGTAAATATATTCATGCAAAGCTCCATGATGCACACGATCATTACTTATGCAGGGGTACTCATCTTCGTTGGACTGACCGCTTATGATACGCAGAAAATTAAGGAGATGAATATTCTTGGCAATGAAGGCACCGATGAAGACACCAAAGAAGCCATCCGTGGAGCTTTGACTCTTTATCTGGATTTCATCAACCTGTTTCTAATGCTATTAAGACTGATGGGAGACAGGAGGTAATAAAAGTTGAAATGGATTCATTCCAAGTCCGGGTGCTTCCGGTCCACTGAGGCCGGAGGCACTTCTTCGTTAATTTATAAAGTTATGGTTTGTAATCTTCAAACCAAATTCCTAATCTCCCTATTCTTTATTGTTTCTCTGCCTTTGACCAGTTATGCAGAATCGGTGGATTCTAAAATACAAAAAGGCATCACTCAATATCATGAGGGGCAATATAAAGAAGCAGGGGAAAACTTCACCTCAGCACAAACCGATCGTCCGGAGGACACCCGCTTAGGCTACAACTTGGGCAATTCTCTTTATAAGGAAAAAAAATTTCAGGAAGCGTTAGAAACTTACACTCATTCTTCTTTGAACGAAAAAGATCCTGATATCAGAAAAAACTCCATTTATAATGCCGGCAATACGTTAGTAAAACTGGGGAAGCTGAAAGAGGCCGAGTCGGCATATAAAAAGGCCTTGACCCTTGATGCAGGGGATATGGATGCTAAATATAATCTGGAGTATGTTCGCGAACAATTAAAAAAGAAGGAAGAACAAAAACAAGACTCCGATAAGGATAAGAATAAAAATGAAAACTCTTCTTCAGAAAATGAACAAGGAGAGGATCCGGAACAAAACAAAGATGGCAAGCCCCATGAAGAAAATTCACCCCCTCCTCCAGAAAATGCTGAATCCAAGGAAGGTGATTCAGGAAACTCTGAAGAGTCTGAAGAGAATGAAAAATCCGCAATGGAAGTTTCCCCGGAAGAAGCGGAGCGGATGCTGAAAGGACTCACCGAAGATTTAAAAAGCATCAGCCGTATGCAGGCCGGAAAAACAAAATCTACCTATCAAGGGAACGACTGGTAAAAATGAATCGGGTCCATTTCAAACACATATCATTATTATTCCTTGTTGCCACACTAAACCTATTGACCGTTCCCCAGAGCTATGGAGAGAATGTTTCCGTTGCGGCAACGGTAGATAAAAATCATTTATCTTTGGAAGATGTCCTGCATCTTTCCATTATTATAAAAGGCACCCAGAACACTCCTCCACCGGAACTGCCATCTATGCCTGATTTCAGAGTTATTTCTGCTGGCACATCTTCATCCACTCAATACATCAATACTCAGCGTAGTGTTTCAATCACCCACAATTTCAGATTAACTCCCATGAATACGGGAACCTTTGTAATAGGTCCCGTACGGGTGCGAGTAAATGGAAAAACCTATTCTACCCAACCCATTAGCATCAAGGTGGAAAAGCCCTCGACTCAGGGAGCAACAGGTCTTAAGAACGCATTTGTTGAAGCCTCCCTATCGAACAAGAAGGCCTATATTGGAGAACAATTGGTATACACTTTCCGATTGTTTCATCGCGTGGATGCTAAAAATCTGAATTTAAAGTTACCGTTCGATAAGGCCTGGTTTAGCAAAGAAGAGCTTGGAGAACCTAAATCATATACTAAAGTTATTAATGGTATGCAGTATCATGTGCAGGAATTATCAACAGCACTATTCCCGTTAAAAACTGGTCTGCATGAAATTGCTTCCTCAGTAATTGATCTGGATCTTTTATATCCGACCCAAAGTCGCTCAAGGCGAGATCCCTTCGGACAATTTTTTAATGATCCTTTTTTTGGTCGACGCACTCAAGCAGAACACAAGGTTCTGCGCTCCGAATCCCTTTCGATTGAAATCCTGACTTTGCCGGATGGAGCCCCTAAAGGATTCGATAACTTAATCGGCCAATTTGAGATTTCCGCCGAACCAGGAAAAAGTAATCTGGAGGTTGGAGATACCACCACATTGACCGTAACTATTTCAGGCAAAGGAAATATTCGGGATATTACATTGAAGGAACCTTCCTTAAATGGAAAATTCAAAACCTATCCGGATAAACCAGAGTTCCATCAAACCGTACAAAACAACCAAATATTTGGTAAAAAAGTTTTTAAATTTGCTCTTGTACCTTTGGAAGCTGGAAATAGAATCCTGCCTAAATTTTCTCTTCCCTATTTTGATTCGGCAATGTCTCAGTATCGTGTTGCGGAGACCCAACCCATTCCATTAACAATAAGACCTTCTTCCACAAAAGAGGAACTCAATCTGGTTCAATCCGGAAAGCAGAATGTCCCAGTACCCAAACCAGAAATTGAAACTCTTGGCAGAGATATTTTGCCTATTTTTACCAAGCTGGAAAAATTTCAAAATAGCGAAAGCGACACCCATTCTTTAACCTTCCTGGGCACCGGGTTCGGTTCCCCATTGATTCTCTTTATGCTTGCGGCGATATTAATCAAACAGCAAAAACGGATGAAGCATGACGTGGCGTATTATCGCCATCGAAATGCATATAAAAATGCAACCCAGCGTTTAAAACAGATGTCATCCTTTGAGCATTCCGATGCTAAAGAGTTTGGCAGAGTACTGTCAGAAATTCTTCGAGAATATATAGGAAACAAGCTGAACCTTCAGGGTAAAGCGACTACTGCTGAGGAGGTGGAGATTCGGCTAAAAGAATCAGACTATGAAGCCGCCAATATGACCCGGAAATTTCTGGATAAATGCGAAACGCTTCAGTTTGCCCCCCTGGCCAGTGGCAGCACAAAAGAGTTGCTTGGAGAATCTGAAAACCTGATCAAGCTATTGGAGAAGCAATCGTGAAATTTTCCAATGGATTTTCATTGATTTTATTATTCGTACTTATTCTCTTCACCAGTCTTCCCACAAATGCTTCAGAATATTTACAGGAAATCGTTCGCGCCAATGATCTCTATTCTGAAAAACGTTTTACAGAGTCCGCCCAGGTTTATGAATCCTTGATTGCTAATGGCGTACGAAACGGATACCTGTATTACAATCTGGGTAACACTTATATTCGCATGGGAAAAACTGGACCCGCCGTTTTAAATTATATTCGTGCCCGAAAATGGATTCCTCGTGACGAAAACCTTGAAGCCAATTTAAAGTTTGCCATCCAACAAACTCAGGACAAGATAGACCTCCCCCCCTCCGGAACCCTGAGCACTCTTTTTTTCTGGAGTAAAGATTTTAATTTAAGTGAACTCATCAAAATTTCCATGCTCTTGAATTTGGTTTTCTGGATCACTCTTGCCTTGTGGATGTATTTTCGTACCTCTCCTCTCCAAATTGCCCGCAATGCCCTTCTTGGTTTACTTTTGCTTTCATTTTTTTCAATCGGAGTTAAACTTGTTAATAAATCCGATTTTGATCTGGGAGTGGTTCTGGCAAAAAGAGTCGAAGTGAAGTCCGGACGTGCCAAGGATGCTGTTACCTTGTTCCAATTACACGAAGGTGCATTGGTTAAAATTTCGGATAGTCATGAAAGTTGGCTCGAAGTTCGTCTCAACGATGAACAAAAAGGCTGGGTCCCCAAGACCGCTATCGGAATCTGATATCCTTTCTGCATGGAGCAGGACCCATGAACAATAAATTTCCTCGGACCATAGGGGGTTGGGGGGCCATACGCTATTCGCTGAAAATGGCGAATCGGGCCGGGGGATTGTGGCCCATGCTCAAGGCCCTGGCATCGCGAAACAACTGCAAAAGTTGTGCATTGGGAATGGGTGGACAAAAAGGTGGAATGCGGGATGAGAAAGGTCACTTCCCTGCTGTTTGCAATAAATCCTTCATGGCCCAGGCTTCAGATATGCAGGGAGCCCTACCCAAAGATTTTTTTAATCAATTCGATATTGCTACCCTTTCCAAAAAGACTCCTCAAGACCTCGAATTGAGTGGCCGCTTAACCCAGCCAGTACTCTGCGAGCCTGAAGACACGCACTACCGTCCCATAACCTGGACCGAAGCGATGGATCGAGTGGTTAGCAAACTCAAAGCAACCTCTGCCGACAGGTCTTTCTTTTATGCCAGTGGTCGTTCTTCCAATGAAGCAGGTTTTCTTTTACAACTCTTTGCCAGACTGTATGGCACTAATAACATCAACAATTGTTCCTATTATTGTCATCAAGCTTCGGGCGTTGGGCTTTCCCAGAGCCTGGGAACAAGTACCGCAACCATTGAGTTGGATGATCTCGATCAGGCTGATCTGGTTTTTCTGATTGGGGCCAACCCTGCATCCAATCACCCTCGTTTCATGCGCATTCTTATGGATGTTCGTCGGCGCGGAGGCCAGGTGGTCGTGATCAACCCTGCCAGAGAACGTGGACTGGAAAATTTCAGTGTCCCTTCAGATATGCGGAGCCTCCTATTTGGTTCAGAAATCGCCAGTCTTTACCTGCAACCTCACATAGGTGGAGACATCCCTCTTTTTAAAGCGATAGCAAAAGCTCTCTTGTTAAGCAATGAGTCGGACGTGTTAGACCGGAATTTTATCAATACTCACACACTAAACTTTGATGAAGTCGAGAAGGATATTAAATCCGAATCCTGGGAGACATTAGAATCTGCTTCAGGCATATCCCGAGAAGAAATAGAAAAAACTGCCCAAATTTATTCCAAGAGCAAAAATACTGTATTTGCCTGGGCTATGGGTATCACCCACCATGCATTCGGTGTCGACAATGTTCAAGCCATCGTCAATCTGGCACTCATGCGAGGAATGGTAGGAAAAAAATATGCAGGGCTCCTGCCACTAAGGGGACATAGCAATGTACAAGGAATTGGTTCCATGGGTTTCACCCCGCAACTGAAGCAAGCAATATTAGACAATTTGGAATCTGAATTCCCGGTAACCCTGCCCACCCAACCGGGCCTCGATACTTTGGGTTGTGTGGAAGCCGCGAATGATGGGAGATTTGATTTTGCCTGGAACCTTGGAGGAAATTTGTATGGTTCGAATCCCGATTCCCGCTTCGCCCAGACGGCCCTTTCTAAAATTGGATTTAGTCTTTTTCTCAATACCACCTTGAATCAAGGCCATTTTCTAGGTCGAGGCCAAACCAGCCTTGTTCTTCCCGTTTTAGCCAGGGATGAAGAACCAGAATCCACCACACAGGAAAGTATGTTTAGCTTTATAAGGCTCAGTAATGGGGGCCTGCAACGCTATTCGGGACCTAAAAGTGAAGTAAAAATAATCGCAGAAATTGGTCAACGTGTACTAAAAGAATCTCCTCTCCCCTGGAAATCATTAAGCGAAACCGGGAATATACGGGAAATCATCAGTACGATCATCCCAGGTTTCAAGCCGATGAATAATATTGGCCAAACAAAGAAGGAGTTCCATATTGATGGAAGAATTCTTCATACACCCGAATTCCCGCTTCCAGAGGGTAAAGCTAGTTTTAAAGTCTGCCCTATTCCTGCCGTTATAAGAAACAAGGAAAACAGCTTTATTTTAATGACGGTTCGCTCGGAAGGTCAATTTAATACCGTTGTTTATGAAGAAGATGATCGATATCGTGGAGTCTCTTCACGCAATATCGTTTTTATGCATGAAGAGGATATAAAAAAAGTCGGCTCCAAAGAAGGCGACCTTGTAACTATAAGAAATGAGACGGGAATCATGACAAGACAAAAATTACAGGCGTATCCCATCAAACCGGGAAATATCATGATGTATTATCCTGAAAGCAACGTCCTTGTACCGCGACAATTTGACCCCAAATCAAAAACGCCTTCTTTTAAATCAATAGAAGTATTTTTAGAAAAATAATTATGAAACCAAGCCGCATTTTCATTCACCCATATTTGTATTTATCCTGTTTTTTATCTGCCCTCTTATTGCTAACACCCGCAACACTACTGGCTGGAAATACTGCCCCCTTTGTAACCAAAATCAAGGTAACGGGGAATACTCTTGTCGACCCCTTTGATATAGATGGGTACCTGGATTTAGGAAACGGATTGAATATGACCCCGGAAATTATGGATCTGGTTGTAAGTGAATTAAAAGCTAATTATAATTATCATGGGCATCCTTTTATTGGAGCCTATTCCACACTTAAGGTCAAAAACGGGACCATGACTATAAAGGTTGATGAAAAGGATGAATACCGCTGGGGCAAACCTCGCGCTGAAAGAGCTACGCTCAAACGTGCCTTTCTTCATGACATAACTCTCAAAGAATCCAGGAAACATAACATCATCGAAACCCTGCTGAAGGGTTACCAAAAACAAAAGTTGATTGAAGAAATCGTGGCTGAATTTCTGGTGGAAAAGCAGAGAAAAGTCATCGAGGAAATCCACTACCAAAGAATAGTAGCGTTACGGGAAAAGGTTGCTGACAAGGTCAGAGAGTTTCAAAGCATAAAGAAAAACATCGAAGAACAGGAAATCCGAAGAATTGAGGAAATGAAGTATCGGATAGAGTCTGCCGGACTTAAAAAACTTTCTGACCCAATTGAAGAAATAACGGGGATGGCTTCAGAAGAATACACGGATCTGGATGAATTTATAGATAACGTTGTTTTTGAGGAAATGCTAAATCCGGGGCTTTAATCCTTCCCTTAACTTAATGCCGAAAGAAATCCCTGAATCTGGGCTTTTTTCTTGGCATCCCCATCCCTGTAAAGCCCTATCACTTTTTCAACAACCCCTTTTAATTTCCTGTCTTGCATCATATACATAAAATCTTCATAAAGACGGGACTGCTCGGTGGACTTTTCCATATCAGGAGACAACTTTCTGCTTACTGGCCCTTTACCTGTTAATAACCAGAATATATTTAAATCCGTATAGATCGACAAATTCGCCAATGTGTTCGCCGAGGGTAATGACTTATCGTTCTCCAAATCAGAAAGGGAGCCCTGTGAAACTTTAATTAAATGCGACAACTGCATCAGCTTTAATGGAACAGACTTCCGCCATGCCCGCAATCGTTTTCCCGTGGTTTTCTGACTTCCCGTTTGGCTACTCATTCTCACTTTTCCTCCTGTTAAAAATTCATGCTTTTCCCCTCTATCCAAGAGGAAGCCTGAACTGCCAAAACCATGAAACCCTCATGAGCAAACTTTGCCTGCCTTGGCACCAGACAAGTTCATCATAAGGATATTTTGTTAAA
>JABIXH010000247.1 GCA_018664975.1 Nitrospina sp.
AACTTCTTCGCGAGTGACATAGGCGACAGTATCGGGAACACCCCGGCTACTAAGGTTTTTAGCCAGTTGCGCGATTTGTTTTCTTTGTTTTTTCGGGGTTCCTTCCATTGCCGGGTAATCCAGCTTGCCTGAATAGGGACTGCGATAAACGGTGTTGAGAGCATGGAGCGTGCTGAGCATCAGAATATCTCTATCCCAGGGCGGCATTTCTGCCACTCGCGGGTGGTGTTGCATGAGGTCGACTAAACTGATAGCCGCAGACCCGAGATCTTTTTGCACAAACTGATTCTGGTATTCGCGGGTGATATCTGTGAATCCAATAGAGCGACCCATATTCTCCAGCAGGGGAAAATTCACCATGAAGGTGTATTGTCCTCCGTATAAATTAAAATAAGGCCGGCCTTCCTGGTTGAGGTCTTGCATGGTTTTCATGCCGTAGTCAAAACTGGTATAGCCAAAATTTTCCGACCCGAGCAGTTCTTTCGCTTTGGTGATGGTGGCAAAAGCGCCGACATTGATGGGCATGGGAATTTCATCTTTAAATTCTTCGGTGTGGGCTTTCAAAATTTCTGCAAAGGGCCAATCGTCCAGATTTATTCTTTGGAAATCCCGTTCCCAGTGAATGGCATCGAGAAAGGGCGGAAGCTGGGCCAAGTGGGTTAGGTCTTTGTTGTTAAATTGTTCCAGAAAGATGTTTTTTTCGGCAGGTATTGATTCCATATCCAGGAACGGGCATAGATACTCTTCATAAAAGAGTCCTTGATGCTTCAGCAGGACCTTGGTTGCCAGGTCGTCCCAGATTTCATTGGAGATGATTTTGGCTACCGTGCCAGGCCGAAAGCAATTTAATTGTTCGGCGTGAACACGAACGGTGGAAAATTTTCCAGCATGTTCTTGCAGGCGGAGATTAGCCCGAACGCCTTTCAAAATTTCTTCGGATTCATCGCAGAGGATGTAATGGACAGAGGGATACACCTCATTCTCACTATCTATTTCGCGCAGGTGGCTGAGAAAACAGGCGGCCAGATTGCCATTGCCCACTCCCCATTCCTGCACATACCAAGTCTCATTTTTGGGTTGTTGGTTTTTGGCGCGGGTATAAAAATCATTCGCGAGCGCATGGGCCAGACGGTAGTCCAAACTCACATAGGTTTGAAAATGGTTGTGGATGAGCGGCCCCTTGATTCCATAAAAAATGGAATTGATATGGGTCTGCCAGATATTGGATGGTTTGAAATCCCCAAGTGCCGTTAAATTATGGGGAGGTTGGGTCATGATGGAAAAATAAGCAACCCCGCCTCAAGGGAGCGGGGTCTTCGATAAAAAGTTATTTTAAACAAGGCTACGTCTGGATGAAAGTTGGGCCGGTTATTCGTTATCTGCCAGAGTTTCCATGCCGGGTGCATTGCCTTCCATATCTCCCCCTCCGGCATATCCGCCCGTTTGGGAAACCCCACCTGGTATGTTTGATGGGTTTTCTCCGCCGGTTGCCGCAGGTTCAGGGGCATTGAGTAAAGCTTCGTATTTTTTGTAAGCGTTCTGCGATTCTTCCATCAACCCGACTTCCTTATAACAATTGTACAGATTTAACCAGGCGGCCGCGTCTTGTTGGTTCAAATCTACCGCTATTTTGAATTCTTTAAGAGCGGTTTCAGGTCGCCCCATATTGGCATAAAGGGTTCCCAGGTTGGTATGAGGCAACGAATAGTCGGGTGCCAGTTCGGTGGCTCTTTTGAATGCGCTGATAGCATCGTCAATCATATTGCAAACGGAATAGCAACTGCCCAGATTGCAATAGGCTTGTGGGTCTTTATCATCAATTTCCACGACCACCTGAGCGGCATCAATGGCTTCTTCATAACGCTCGGCGTTAAAATATGCGTTGGAGAGTGCCGCACGCAGTTCCTTGTCTTCAGGATTAAACATCAACACTTTTCTCAATGCGATGATGGTCTTGTCATAAAGTTTGAGCATGTCATAAGCCGCCGCAAGGTTGGCATAGGCGGTTGTGTCTGATGGGTCCAGCTCAATGACTTTTTCAAAAGCTTCCATTGCATTTTGGTACATGTCGCGGAGCAAATAAAGGCCACCCAGGTTGAAGTAGTTTTCCGGATCGGTCGGGTCCAGTTCGCAGGCCCGGTTTAATTCGAGCATACCTTCTTCTTCGTGGTTGAACAGCACGTACGCTGTGCCAAGCAATTTGTGAACGCGGGCACTTTTTGGGGCTTTATTGCGAATGGCCTTGAGTTGCTTAACGGCTTCTTCATAATTCGCGCCATCAATCATTAAGGTGGCCAGCTCTATTTTGAGATCCAGATTTTCCGGGTCAGCTTTCAACTCCTTGTTTACCTGACGGGTCTTCTTGGTGATTGCCATCTCCCGCTTGGTTTCTTCAGGATCGCGGACTCCCAGTTCTTCAAAAATCTCCGGATCGATTTTCATCGTGATCCAGTCTGTTGGTTTGCCTGCCTCGCCCATATAAAATAACCCTCAAGGTTTGAGATTAAGTTTGTTCAGCTTGTATACGATTGATCAAATTCTAGGCGATTGCTCTTCACCTGTCAACTGCTAGCCGCCCATTCGCGTGGGAGGCCGTTGGGCAAAGGCTTATTAAGCCGAGACAACTCTTTTCTCACCAAATTGAAGTTATTGCTCATTGCCACTGGCCGCATGGCTGGCCATATTGAGGATTTCTTCTTTGCCGAAGCGGTCAAGGTAGAGCAGGAAATGTTCGCGCGAAAGATAATTCCAGATATTGCGCGAGGGAAAGGTTTCTTCGATAACGGTGTTGAAGTGTTCGTAGACATCCATCACTTCTTCCCGTGGCATTCCGGCTTTAATATCAAAATCGAAGACGATGGCCATATCCCGATCTGGGTCATGAATAATGCGGTCAATTTTGAATTTGGCGGGATTGTGGTAAATGGCGGAATCTTTTTCCAGGGCAAAGATGGATTGGCCGACTGAATGGATATGCCCGGTCCCGGTTTCCGAATTTTCTACGGTGAATTGGATGGTGTCCTCCGCCTCTTCACGTTCTTCTGTAGGAAAGCCAAAAAACAGGTAGAGATGGTTCCAGATTCCGGCATCGGAGCTGTTTTTCAGCACACTCCTTTCGGTTTCCTGATCACAACCCTTATCGATGATGGAGAGGATGCGGTCGTTGGCGCTTTCCAATCCAAAAAATAGCATGAGGAATCCTGCCTTATAGACATCTTCAAACAGTTCCGGGGATTCTTTATCTCCCGATTCAAACTTGAGCATTCCCAATGAGCGCATTTCAACGCCTCTTTTCAAAATTGCCTTGGACATGCGATTGAAAGCATTCGGAGAAATGGCTTCATCAGAAAATGTGAAGTACTTTGTTTTATATTTTTTCGAGAGGTGGTCCAGATCTTCCGCCACTCTTGTTTCATTTTCTTTGCGATAGTAGGAGTCGTAAATAAAGCTATGAGTGCAGAACGTGCATTTCCCCCAATAACAACCCCGGCTGGACATGTACGGCAAAACGGGATAAGGCATTAAATATTTATTCAGCGGTAATTGGTCAAACGTAGGGCAGACCAACTGATCATAAGGAAGAGCCTCTACTTTGGGGTTGTGAATAACCTTGTCGTCCTCCATGTAAATAAGGTTGGGAACGGTTGCCGGGGGTTGGTCTGTTTTGAGATGGCTGACCAGCTCCTCCAAAGGTTTTTCCCCTTCCGAGACAATGACACTGTGAAAAAATTCCTCGAATAAGGTTTGCTTGTTATCGAGCAGATCGGCATGGCGGTTGAACACACTTCCTCCAATCACGATGTGCAGATGTGCAAACCGTTTACGCAACAGGCGTGCGAGCGTCAGCCCG
>JABIXH010000304.1 GCA_018664975.1 Nitrospina sp.
GATTGTTGAAAACAGTAAAAGCCAAAAGAAAGGGGAGGGTCGCCGCTTTCCTGATGATATCGTCCTTGTCAATTTGCTCAAGAAAAGATTGAGTTCTGCCTCGAACCAGATACCATTCTGGTTTAGTTTGTTTATCCTTTTGCTCCAAAATGAAAGTCAGCTCATTCTCAGCCGTTTTACCATCTACCAAAGCACCCAGGTTATCAACTTTATTAGGGGCGGCTCTGTAAAAGCTGAAAAGTTTTCGACCTAAAAGATGGGTGTCTTTCTCGGTGATTAAGCTCTCGCTGGGGTCAAGGGTCTTATTCTTTTCTGAGATATTTTTGTAGGAAGCCATCAAGATTTTATTAATACGGTTTCCCAAATCTACCTTGTGCATCATTTGCCAGCCGGAATACTTGTTCAGCTTCTCAATTTTTTCCGGACTCCAATCCCAATCCTTCAGCATTTTGATCAGGGTGCTCTTTCTCCAGCTATCCGAACCTTTTTCAAATTCCTCGGCAGTGACCTGGGTACCTACCTTTAAATAGAATGCATGTCTGAGGGCATCGACATCGTCTTCCGATTTTGTATCAGCAAAAAACTTTTGGACCCGCTCGAACATTCCCAGATAGGGGTCTATATCCAGGTAGGGGACGTCATTATAGTATTTATCTTTAATTTGATGGCATAGCAGGTTCGATTTGGTGTCGCCAAACATATAATCTTCAAGGACTCCCATTTTCATGAGTGTTTTAAAGGGGGACTTGAACGATTTAATCAGAGCCCATATAGACCCACCAAAAAATTCACCATCAGAAATATCATCCACATTACCCATGTCGATGAACTCTTCTTTTCTGAGCAGGGTTTCCCCCGACATAAGTTTTTCATACAACTCATAATACCTTTTGTCGTCACAGTTCACAGGAGCAACCAACCAGAAGGGAATTTTCCCGGTGACAATGATCATGGTTCGGTACATTTCTTCTTTCAGAAGTTTTGCCAGGGCGGACCCTGTGCTTTCACTGTCACTCTCACCAAAGATGTTATTTTTGACTTCTTCATAATCATTGATGAAGAAATGGGTTTCCAGCTGGTAATTGTCCCAGGTCCAATTTTCTATTAAGTTGAGTTTTTTCTGGAACAGTTTCATGCTTTCTTCGGTGAAATCATTTTTATCTATTAGCAGGGTGTAATCCAGATCGGATTTTACAGTTTGGGCAATGGAACCCACACTACCCATGAGTAATGCAGTGTGGATAACGGGCTTTAGTTCTGGATTCCTGCGGATGATGATGTCGGGGAACAGTTTTTCGGCGGCAACCTGGGCTTCTTTGTCCAGAGAGAAATTGTGGATGCCACAAGGGGGATTGCCCTCAAAATAACCTGGCAAACCCTCCTGATGTACGTGAAGCAGGCGTGGAATAACCAGAAAAATCTTGCGATCAATTTCAGAAAGGGTGATCAGATTTCGATCTATTTTAAAGCGGTTGAACCTTAAATAATCCTGCCGGTTTGACAAGAGCATTTCTGCATCTGTTTTGATAAGAGCTTTGCGCGCATTTTCAATGTTTTCTTGCGAAAGCTTCAGGGGAAGGTCCTTTGGAGCAGGACTTTCCTCTTCTACTTGTTCTCCCTCCGCTTCCATTTGTTGGGCGATTTGTTTTTCGATTGATTCCATAGCTATAGTTTTGACGCAAGGTTTACTTGTTTAATAATTATTTTACTCTAAAAACAGCTAAAACACTTACTCAAAAAATTAATATGAATCCTGTAACGTGTTATGACCTTTTACTGATTTTTTATACTTAATGCCGATTCTGCGGAAGTTTTAGATTTTTTACCCTTGCCAGGTTTTTTCCTTGTGCCTTTAGATTCATCTTTCGCTACTTCAAGGGCTTTCAAAATTTTAATTTCAACACGCCGATTGGCGGCCCGGGCATCGTCATCGGTGTTAGCTTTAAGCGGGCGAAATTCCCCATAACCGGTTACAACCATTTGTGCCGGAGGAAACCTCATCTTTTCTATAATAAATCTTGCCACCTTTGAAGCTCTCGCCGCCGAAAGTTCCCAGTTAGAAGGAAACTTAGCACTTTGCATGGGAACGTTGTCGGTGTGACCATCTACCAATACTTGCCTGACACCTTCTTGCATGTCTTCCTTGATGGTAGAAATGATCAGATCTTCTGCGCCCTCGTTAAAGAAGGCTTCACCGGGTGCAAAAAGGTCAGACGTTGGCAAGCGATGTAGAATGGTACGCGTGTCACTGCGTGCAAGGCTTTCTGCATCAACGTTATCCTTGACCAGCTCTCTGACTCGCTCAAGCATCTTCATTTCTGCTTTACTTAGGCGGACGTTGACGCTTTCAATGCGCATTCTTTTGGTCTGGAATGAGGACAGTGCCTCGGCAAATTTATTTTCATCCAACTTGGAAACACTGTACATCAAAACAAATACCACTAGAATTAATGTGATCATATCGGAATAGGTGATGAGGAAGTTTTCCAGTCCTCCGGAGAACTCTGAGGTCTGCGCGGAACGGCCTTCCACAGGGCGAAAATCACCGCTTTCACCTCCGCCTTTACCACCACGACCTTTTTCTTCTTCGAGCAGGACGATTTTCATATCCATTTCAGCATTGTCTTCTTTGAGCATTTCCAGCTCTACAATCATAGTACGCCGCTCTTTTTCAAGATCCTCTACTTCTTCTTTCAACTCCTGGATGATTTCAGCGGGAAGCATTCCGTCTTCACCCGCATCCATGCCGCCGTAAAGCATATCTTCGTATTTTTTAATGAGCGAATCTTTTTCCTTTACAATGTCTTCTGTAACCACCCCCGAAGACATGGATGTTTTTTTTGCTTTTGCCAAATCGACTTTCAGGTTCTCAATCTTCTTTTTTAAGTTGTCGGTGGTTCCTGTATCTTGACGGAGGCGCTTTAATTCTTTCATCAAAACATCTCGTTCCCGCTCGAATTTTTTATTAGCTCCCTTTTCCTTTTCAACCCGGTTTCGAAGAGCCTCGATCTTATTTGCTAGATCGGTCATTTTGCTTTTCATTTTGTCATCCATTTTCGCCTCAAGGCGTTTGGATATCTCTTCTTCCTCCTCCTCTTTTTCCTTTTTACTGGCTTCCAAGCCGATATTTTTTGAAAGGCGGGCTACATCAAGCAAACTTTTTTGTTCTGCAACATCCGCTTCAGTTTTCTTGATAGTCTCTTTAAGTTTTTTTACCTCACCTTGGTTGAAGGTGATCAGATCCTTAATTTTTTTTGTAACTTGTCCCTTTTCTTCGTTCGCTTTGCGCAACTCGACTGACTTTATTTTGAGTTGCTCTTTAATCAATTGCAGGGATTCCATGTTTTTCATAATTTAGCCTTTTGGTTCATCTGCATATCGGTAAAAAAGACGGAAAAGGTTATATAATAACAAGAATTTATAGGTTTTGCTCCAGGTTGGGATCGTGTTCTTGTAGGTCAATTTTATTTAATGATGTTATCCCTTGTCAATTGCCCATACTGACTAGGTTGAATTGTTATTCTTAAGTAATATGCCTGAAACTCGCAAGGTTTAATGATATAAGAAATTTGGTGGCATTAAAAAACTTATATGCAGTATTAATGTTTAACATTAATGTTTTTTATATAAACTATTGAAATATAATTAAAAATATGGATTTATTTTTAAACCGAAGAGTGCTGGCTGTTTTGTTTTTGGGTTTTTCCTCTGGTTTGCCTTTGGCGTTATCGGGAGGGACCTTGCAGGCTTGGTTGACGGTAGAGGGTGTGGATATCAAAACTATAGGCCTGTTCACTTTGGTGGGTTTGCCGTATACCTTAAAATTTCTCTGGTCTCCCTTGCTGGACCGGTATGTCATTCCCCTGTTCGGGAGAAGACGCGGTTGGATTTTTGTGTTTCAATTTTTGCTCTTTGCTTCGATTTTTACAATGAGTTTTGTGTCCCCTAAAGAAGCACCCTGGGTTCTTGCCTTTTTTGCCCTTAGTTTGGCTTTTGCCTCATCTTCTCAGGATATTGTTGTGGATGCTTACCGCACAGAAGTGTTGAGAGAAAAGGAACGAGGGTTGGGTGCGGCGGTTTCGGTGACGGGTTACAGAATTGCGATGCTTGTTTCCGGTGCTTTGGCCTTGATCCTCTCGGAAATTTTAGGATGGCGTTTAACCTATATGATTATGGCAGGCTTGATGGTAGTGGGAATGATGGGTACCTGGATGAGCCCTGAACCGGAGGATCCTGGTATTCCGCCTAAGACACTGAAGGAAGCTGTTGGGGGCCCTTTAGTGGAGTTTTTTTCTCGGGAAGGGGCCTGGGTAATGTTGGCTCTGATTATTCTGTATAAACTGGGCGATGCGTTTGCGGGAAGCCTGACTACAAGTTTTTTAATTCGTGGTGTCGGATTTTCTGTAGGTGAAGTGGGGGCCATAAACAAAGGCATGGGGCTGGCGGCGACTATTGTAGGGGCTCTGTTTGGGGGTGCTCTTATGGCTCGTTTGCGCTTATTTCGCTCCTTGATGCTGTTTGGGATATTGCAAGCGATATCAAATTTATCTTTTATGGTTTTAGCCCTAATAGGAAAGAATTATGCCATGATGGTTTTCACCATTGCCTTTGAAAATCTAGCTGGAGGTATGGGGACTGCGGCTTTTGTGGCATTCTTGATGACATTATGCCACCATAATTTTACCGCAACACAATTTGCTTTGTTGTCGGCTTTGGCTTCCCTGGGGCGTGTGTTTGTGGGGCCGGCATCGGGAATTCTGGTGGATGATTTTGGCTGGCTTTTATTTTTTCTGGTAACTTTTTTAGCCGCGATACCTGGCCTGGCGCTATTGTGGAAAATACGCTATAGGATTCAGGGTCTGGAAAAAGAGGGCGGCCTTCGAAGTCAGACCTCATCATAAGCAAGGGATGATAGAATATATTTACCTTCACGGATTCGCATCAGGGCCTGGTTCCCAAAAAGCGCTTGTATTCAAAGAACGCTTTAAGAAAGACCGGCTTTCCCTCACGATTCCGGATTTGCAGGAGGGTGGTTTTGAAAACCTCACCCTGACGAAGCAGGTTTCGGTGGTTCAAAAAATTATTGATGAGAAACCTGATGGGCGCTTTGTTCTGATTGGTAGCAGTATGGGAGGTTATGTGGCGGCATTGACCGCAGAAACTCGAAAACATGTGGAGGCTCTGTATCTTATGGCCCCCGGTTTCAACTTCCTCAACCGCTGGATGGAAAGTATGAACTGGGATAAGAAATCCCTCAATTTACTCCCAGACTTGATCCGGGTATTTCATTACCGCTACAATAAGGAGATGACACTGAAAACGGATTTATTTCGCGATGCTTTACACTGGGACTCCATACCGCTGACCCGAAAAATCCCAATCCGGGTTGTTCATGGAATTAATGATGAGACGGTGGATATTCAGGAGTCCAGAGACTTTGCCAGTTCGCGGCCCTGGTGCCAAATTAAAGAATTGGATTCTGATCATGGCCTTATTTCATGTATTGATTGGATTGTTGATGATTGCATGAATTTTTTTTCTGATAATCAGTTATCTAGCTGAATATCCAAATTCTGGGAATAAAATGACTCACCGAATTCTTTTAGTTGATGATGACAAGGAACTATTGGCGGCTTTGGAAGTAAAGTTACTTAAAGAAGGCTATCAGATCGATACTGCCCCAGATGGTGAAGTTGCCCTTGAGAAAATTGGAACTGATTTGCCAGATTTGGTCATTTTGGATGTGAATATGCCTCGCATGAATGGAATGGACGTTTGCAGAGCTCTTCGGTCCGATGACAAGACTCGGGATCTTGCCATTATTATGCTGACTGCACGGGATGATGAAGTGGACCGCATTTTAGGGTTAGAATTTGGGGCGGATGATTATGTGACGAAACCGTATAATCCCAGAGAACTGGTCCTGAGAGTTAAGGGATTATTAAAACGCATTTATCACTTTCAAGATAACCCAGAGACTCAGGAATATATTCAAGTGGGTCCGTTGTCCATTGATTTAGGAAAGCATCAGGTTCAGGTTGATGGACAAGTGGTGGAATTGACATTAACGGAGTTTAAACTTCTCACCCACTTGATTAAAAACCCGGGGAAAATAAAAACCCGTGACTTTTAACAAAATATCCTTATGATGAACTTGTCTGGTGCCAAGGCAGGCAAAGTTTGCTCATGAGGGTTTCATGGTTTTGGCAGTTCAGGCTTCCTCTTGGATAGAGGGGAAAAGCATGAATTTTTAACAGGAGGAAAAGTGA
>JABIXH010000008.1 GCA_018664975.1 Nitrospina sp.
CATTTCCACCATGAAAGTGGATTGCCCTTTTAATAAATGGTCCTGAGCCCCTACCCGGGAGAAAATGCGGTCAGTGACCCCCAGGCATGCTTTATCTGCAGGCACAAAACTGCCTATCTGTGCCATGAGAGCGATGAGGGCAACTTGTCGCAAATAGGTGGATTTCCCCGCCATATTGGGGCCGGTAATAATTATGATTTGTTGTTCTACCGAATCCAGAAATGTGTCATTGGAAATAAAACGAGTTGTGGGATCTATTCTCTCTATAAGAGGGTGACGACCACTTTCAATAATGAGATTTTGATCCTGGGTGAATTCGGGGTGACAATAATTATATCGGTGGGCGGTTTCCGCGAAGGAGGATAATGCATCGACTTCACTGATGACCCTGGCCATCATTTGTATTCGCGAGCCTGCAAGTGAAATTGTCGATCGGATTTCTTCGAACAGGTTTTGCTCTAATGCAAAAATTTTTTCTTCCGCGCCGGTAATTTCTTCTTCGTATTCTTTTAGTTTTGGAGAAATATATCGCTCTGCATTGACCAGAGACTGTTTACGAATGTATTCGGCGGGTACGCGGTCGACATGTTTTTTGGTGATTTCTATATAGTACCCATAAATTTTATTGAAGCCGACTTTTAAGACGGGTATGCCGGTTTTTTCTTTTTCGTCCTGTTCCAGAGAAGCGATCCAGTTTTTGCCTTCCCGAGTTATATTTTTAAGACGGTCCAGTTCCTCATGACAACCAGGTTTAATCAGGTTTCCTTCCTTGAGGCCCAGAGGGGGGTCGTCCACAATATTTCGGTCGATCAAATCGTAAATACTTTCAAGGTTGTCCCAGTTTTCCAGATAAGCCTGCACAGGGCTGGACTCATAAGTTTTAAGAGCGTCCAGAAGATCCGGGAAAACTTTCAGGGATGCCTTCAGCGCTACGAGATCCCTGGCACTACAGGCCGAAAGGGTGATACGCCCCAAAAGTCTTTCCAGGTCAAAGATATGCTTCAATAGATCGCGCAGGTCTTTTCTCCCGGTAGGGTTGTCTTTAAAACTTTTTACGATACTCAGTCGTTCCTGAATTTTTTCCAGGTTTATTAGAGGTTTTAAAATCCATTCACGAATACGTCTGGCTCCCATGGGAGTCAGGGAGAGGTCGAGCAGATCCAGTAGCGAATTCTTTCTGGTTCCTTCGCTGGACTGAACCAACTCTAAACTTGTCAGAGTGCATTGATCCAGTGCCATAAAACTATGGATAGGAAATGGGGTGAGGGCGGTTATATGTTCAAGAGATGATTTTTGGATCTCTCGCAGGTAGTGGATCAATGCCCCGGCGGAAGATATTGCGGCTTTCATATTTTCACAGCCGAATCCCTCTAAGGACTGGGTTTTAAAATGCTCAACCAGATTCCTATATGCTTCAATGAAAGAAAAAGACCCGTCTTCCCAGGAATGGATAAAAACCTCACCCGTTGGGAGCCAGGGCCGGGGTTCATCCTTTAATGCGTCTGGAATAATAATTTCCCTAGGTTCCAGTTTCTGTAGCTCGTCACCGAGAACGGAGAGCGCATTATCTCCTTCAATCTGAGTTACTTTGAAAATTCCAGTTGATACATCCAGAACCGATAGGCCGATCTCATTTTTTGCGAAATAAAGCGAGGCGATAAACTGATCACATTTAGGGTCAAGATTATTGTCATCCAGAGTGGTTCCCGGAGTGATGATCCGAACCACCTCTCTTTTGACCAATCCCTTGGCAAACTTGGGGTCTTCAGTTTGTTCGCAGATGGCGACCTTCTTGCCAGCTTTAAGAAGTTTAGTGATGTAAAGGTTGGCTGAATGATGGGGAATGCCGCACATGGGAACAGGATTCGACTTCTTGTTTCTGGCCGTGAGGGCGATCTGCAAAATGCGGGATGCTGTTTTGGCATCTTCATTAAACATTTCATAAAAATCTCCCATCCTGAAAAACAAAATAGAATCGGGGTATTCCTTTTTGATGCCTTGATACTGTTGCATCATGGGGGAAATGTCTGGAGTGACTTTAATACTTTTGGCCAAAACGCCCATAGGGTTATGAATTAAATATTCTTGAAATGAGGAAGAAGTTTGCTATAGGTTGTTTTCAAATGCTCAGGATGGACTTTGGTTTCCCCTAAAACGGGCATGAAGTTGGTGTCACCTATCCATCGGGGAACGATGTGGCAATGAATATGCTCATCATAACCTGCTCCCGCTGCTTTCCCAATGTTATAGCCAATATTAAAACCTTCAGGGTTGATCACAGCCCTCAATATTTCGACACACCTTTTAGTTAGTTGGTTCAATTCTGAATTCTCTTCGGTATTCTGTTCGGTCAAACAACCGATATGGCGAAAAGGAGATACCATCAAGTGGGCGGAATTATAAGGAAAAATATTCATGATGATAAAAGACGATTGGCCTCGATAAAGGATATGGTTTTTCTCATCATCACCTTCTTTCGGGAGCGAACAGAAAATACATTCATCCGATTTGTCGCTTTTGATATATTCCATTCTCCAGGGGGCCCAGAGTTGCTTCATGGTATTTCCTAAATAGAAGAAAAATTAGAAATTGCAGGTGTCTGCCAGTTTTTTTCCGGGATAAATTATTGCGAACAATTCCCGGGTCTTTTTCCGCATTCGTTCTTCCTCCTGACCAGAAACTTCATGGTCATAACCCAGAAGGTGGAGGATGCCGTGGATTAGCAATAATGTTTGTTCTTCTTCTAAAGACAGTCCGTGATCCTCAGATTGGTGACGGGCAGTCTCAAGTGAAATGGCAACATCGCCGAGGACAGGTGCACCCGGCGGTTCCGGTTCGCCCTCTGCAAGCTGGGGAAACGATAACACATCCGTTGGGCGATCTATACCCCTGAACTGATGGTTCAGCTCGCGGATGCCCTGATCTCCGGTAAATAATATGCTGATTTCATGATCTTTGCAATCCAGCGAGTCCAGGATTTTGCCAATTTGAAGCTTTATTTCCCGAGTATTTACTTTGATTCCGGGGCATTCATTGGTGATAAGAATTTCCATAAAAATATCAAAAAGTGCTATTCCTGATTCATACCGGGTTTGGCGTAGGCCTTGATAATTTTTTTCACTAACTCATGTCGGACAACATCCTTGGCTGAATAATATACAAAGCGGATGCCTTGAATATTGTCCAGTAGACTTTGAACATGGATGAGTCCCGAATCATCATGATGTGGAAGGTCGATTTGGGTAATATCTCCGGTGACCACCATTTTTGACCGGAAACCCAAACGGGTGAGGAACATTTTCATTTGTTCCCGGGTGGCGTTCTGAGCTTCATCAAGAATGATGAATGAATCACTCAACGTTCTTCCGCGCATATAAGCTAACGGGACAATTTCTATTGCCCCGTCTTCCATGAGATGCCTAACATGATTGTCTTCCATCATGTCTTTTAACGCATCGTAGAGGGGCATGAGGTAGGGATTAATTTTGTCGGCAATATCTCCCGGTAAATAACCCAGTTTTTCCCCGGCTTCTACAGCCGGCCGCACGAGCACAATTTTTCTGAATTTCTTTTTGATCAGGCCTTCTACTGCCATTGCCACAGCCAGATAGGTCTTTCCCGTTCCTGCTGGGCCAATAGAAAGCACAATATCGTCTTCTCGGATTGATTGGATGAACTGATGTTGCGCCGGTCCTTTGGGGGTGATGTATCCCTTTTTCGGAGATACGGCGATACGCTCTGAAAAAATGGTTTTCAGGTCGACTTGAGGGTCTTCCGCCACAAGTCGAATGGCAAATTTAACGTCACCATTTTCGACTTTAAGGTTTGCCTCCTGGAGTTTTTCCAGTTGTTTAATGAGGTTTTCGACTATCTCGATCTCATTAGGATCGCCTTTTATCCGAATGTGGTTTTCGCGGGTGGTAATACGGACGTTGAATTTTTTTTCAATCAGTTTGAGATTGAGGTCCTGACTTCCAAATAGCTCTGGAATGATTGCATTGTTTTCTAGTACGAGCTCTTTGGTTTCAGGTTTCAAGCAGAGGTCTTTCTATCTAAAAGATGAAAAATCATGAGTGCTACCGCCGTGTGCCCTGTGGGGGAATCAGGCTTAAGAACTCACTGCGCGTTCGTGCATCGGATTTGAAGGTACCCAGCATGGAACTGGTTGTGGTGTAAGAATTTTGTTTTGCTACTCCCCGCATACACATACAAAGGTGGAGGGCTTCAATTACGACCCCCACTCCAATGGGTTGAAGGATCTGGTTCAGGCAATCGGCAACCTGTTTAGTGAGCCGTTCCTGTACTTGCAGACGGCGGCTGAATGCATCAACAATTCGAGGAACCTTGCTCAGGCCAATTATTTTCCCCTTTGGCAGATAGGCGACATGGCATTTGCCAATAAAGGGAAGCAAATGGTGCTCACACATACTGAACAGGTCAATATCCTTAACAATAACCATTTCATCGTAGTCTTCCTGAAATAATGCGCCATTGACAAGTTCTTCAATATTGACCCAATAGCCACTGGTCAGAAATTTTAACGATTTTTCCACTCGCTCGGGAGTATTCTGGAGTCCTTCGCGGGAAGGGTCTTCGCCAACAGCCAGCAATATTTGTTTAATGAGGTCTTTCAAGTTCAACTCCACGGTAAATGACAAAATTGCGCTCGGACTCAAAAAGTTTAATTTCGTGTAAAGTTCCGCTCTCAATTTTTGGTTCAATAATATTCCAGAAATGGATGGCGATATTTTCTGCCGTGGGGATTACATTTTGCAAAAATTCTACGTCCACATTCAGATTCTTGTGGTCGACTTTATCAACAATTTCTTCGTTAATTATTTTTTTAAGAACCTTGAGATCCAGTACCATTCCGGTTTCCGGATTCACTTCACCTTTTACGGTAACCTCCAGCACATAATTATGTCCATGTCCGTTAGGGTTATTACATAGACCAAAAGTGGCCGCATTTTTCTCATCTGAAAAAGCGGGGTTAAATAACCTGTGGCTGGCACAAAATTCCAGGCGGCGGGTGATATAAATCATCAGTAATATTGGAAAATTATTTAAGGTATTTGCGTTTGTTGTCTGTAGAATAAAAACCCGGTCCGTACAAATGAAAATTCATTTGATTGAACAGTTTGTTCACTTTACCGCCACATTTTTCACATTCGGTGAGCGGGTCGTCACTTACTTTTTGCAGGACCTCTGAAACTTCCTTGCACTTTTCGCATTGATATTCGTATACAGGCATTAGTGCCTCCTGACCATTGAATCGATTGTTTTATGAAACGTCTTATATATTATAATCCTGCTTGTGAAGAATATTAACAAAAATAGGTGATTTTGGGTAACGCATTAAGGGATTATAGCAAATACAGGATACTCGAATCAGCTGAAATTATAGGCAAAACATCCGCTGGAACACCGCACCATATAATGGGGGCAACTTTTGCAGGGTTCGTTGGGTTGTTCCTCAAATACATGGCTGAGAAATCTGGTGTGCATTTTAGTGATGGAAAGCTCATTGATCTGTTTGAAGTCCTTGATATTCCCCAGTTTCTTATTGTGAAAGGGGAAGCAGTTGAAACAATCCCCTTTAGGATCAATATCCATAGGGCTGTCATCGGCACAGCCAAAATAAACATCTTTATCTTTCCATTCAGTGATACTGGGAACCGACTGACTCCCGTGGTAGAGAAAACGCTCGACAAGGGGATACTCATCTTCCTCAATTTCATCTAAAAGACAGGGAGGAAATGAGCAGTCAAAACGAAAGCACATTTGGGGAAACTCTTTTAACATATCCAGTAACATTCGCCCCATTTTTGGATAATCCTTAATGGGCAATGTTACGTTATTTTCTTCTCCAACAATGGGAAAGGCCGGGCTGACACGAATTTTGTATTTTTGCCCCGGTGGTAACCCTAAATTCTGATAAATTTCATCAATTTCCCAACATTGGGTCTCTAAATCCTGCTCAATCGAATACAGGTTCAGGCTGAACATGAGGCCGAATCCATTTTTACTGAGAATGGCTTCCGCGACTTCCCGGCAACGAGCATGATTTTTTTCGGAAATATTTTCCATCGTTTGCCAGTTGAGAAGTACGGAGAATTGAATCTGGCGTTCGATACTTCCACCACGGCCTACAGTATCCAAAATAAGATCAAGGGTTTTGTCCGGCATCAAGCCATTGGTAAAAACTCCCAGAAAGGAAAAAGGCTGCATATTTCCCAGGGTTTGCGACAAGATATCGTTGAAGCGGGGGTGCAGGGTGGGTTCACCCCCCATGAAATTGATCAGCGAAGCACCTTTTACCCTGGGCAATAAATCATTCTGGAAAAATTCATATTCCATAGACTTATCAAGGGTTTTAACATTTTCCTCCATATATTCATCTGCAAAGCAATAATTGCACTTCAGATTGCAATAGGTGTTAAGAATAATGTTCATGAATCAACTCAAGTTTTCGCGAAAAGCCAGGGAATGACTTTGCATTCTTGTCTGCCGCTGAGGACTGCTACCACGAAATATGTTCAAGGTTTTAGGAATATTTTTTTTGAGAGGTTCCATTCCATAAGGGGTGGAAGGTAATGTCAGCCCCCATTCGGGATCATAGATGCCAACCAGCATTTCATACTTCCCCAAAACTTGTATTACAATAAATTTTTCGATGGAGTGTTTCTTTTGTACTTCCAGCGGCATCATCAGCGTTTCATTCTCATTTTTTGTACCCCTGCGCATTACCGCTTTGCCCGACTCGACTGCAGTAAAAGATATTGAGGCGATATAGTCATCCAGCTCTTTATCAATATACTTTTTGGGAAATACAACGATGGCAAAATTTTCGTGGTTCTTATAAAGCTGATAATCATATCCCCAGGCTTGAAGGGGCATTATGAAAAAGAGGGCTAGGACTGTTGCCAACGCAGTGAGATGTTTCATGGTATCAAGATGATACCCTATTGGCTTAAGATTTGAAAATTTAATGAATCTATCAAGAGGGAAGTGGAAACTGGCAAGAGCGTACCAATTCGAGACGGCTCTTGCCAGCCAAAACAGAGTTATTGCCAGAATCCCTTTTGGAGCAGGAAAACATAGAAAGGATCCGACAAGTTCGAGCCAGTAGACTAGTGGATTTCAGTCTCGCTGAAGAAAAAGGATATTTCAAATGCCGCAGTTTCCGGAGCATCTGAGCCGTGTGAAGTATTTCTTTCTATATTTTCGGCAAAATCTTTTCGAATGGTTCCCGCTTCAGCATCCGCTGGATTGGTGGCACCCATCAGTTTTCGCCAGTCAGCGATAGCATTTTCCTTTTCAAGGACAAGCAGGACAACTGGGCCAGAACTCATTGTGGTGGTCATGCCATCGAAAAAAGGTCGTTCTTTGTGGACATAATAAAATCCTTCTGCCTGGGCTTTGCTGAG
>JABIXH010000305.1 GCA_018664975.1 Nitrospina sp.
CATAGGAAAGTGGGCCCATTTTCTCGCTCATCCCCCATTCACATACCATTTTTCGCGCCATTTCTGTGGCACGCTCAATATCATTTCCTGCACCCGTAGTCATTTCTCCGAGGCAGATTTCTTCCGCACATCGCCCACCCATAAGAATTGCGAGGCTGTTGTAAAGATAATTTTTTTGATAGGTATGTTGTTCATCCATAGGCAATTGCATTGTTACGCCCAAGGCTCTTCCTCTTGGGATGATAGTAACCTTATGCAGAGGATCTGTCCCAGGCAACAAAGAAGCCACTAAGGCATGACCCGCTTCATGGTAGGCAGTAGTTTTTTTCTCTTTTTCGGAAATAACCATACTTCTGCGCTCAACCCCCATCATGACTTTATCCTTAGCTTCCTCAAAGTCATCCATGGCTACGGCTTTTTTATCATCCCGGGCCGCTAACAAGGCGGCCTCATTGACAAGATTTGCCAAGTCTGCACCGGTAAAACCCGGGGTGCCTCTGGCGATGATCTTCAAATCCACCTCATCCGTTAAGGGTACGGTAGAAGTATGAACTTTCAATATTCCCTCTCTGCCCTTAACATCTGGACGCCCTACTACAACCTGCCGATCGAATCGTCCTGGTCTTAATAAAGCAGGGTCCAGAACATCGGGCCGGTTGGTAGCCGCAATAAGAATTACGCCTTCATTATTTTCAAACCCATCCATCTCTACTAAAAGCTGATTCAGGGTCTGTTCTCGCTCATCATGGCCTCCACCCAATCCTGCGCCACGGTGCCGTCCTACTGCATCAATTTCATCAATAAATATCAAACAGGGGCTATTCTTTTTGCCCTGTTCAAATAGATCACGGACCCGTGAAGCACCGACCCCGACAAACATTTCAACAAAGTCAGAACCGCTGATACTGAAAAACGGAACATTGGCTTCGCCAGCAATTGCCCGAGCTAAAAGAGTTTTTCCAGTTCCTGGAGGGCCAACAAGTAAAACACCTTTGGGAATTTTCCCCCCTAGCTTGCTAAACTTCTGTGGCTCTTTTAAGAATTCAATGATTTCGTGGAGCTCCTCTTTTGCCTCATCTACTCCCGCTACATCCTTAAATGTCGTTTTATTTTTAGTGTCATTCAAAAGTCGCGCACGGCTTTTTCCGAAAGACATGGCCTTGCCACCCCCTGCCTGCATTTGGCGCATAAAAAATATCCAAATCCCCAAAAGTAAAAGCATGGGAAACCAGGAAATAAGAATGCTCATATACCAACTCGTCTGCTCCGGGGGCACAACCACAATCCGAACATTTTTCTCTCTTAACGCTCTAATGAGATCAGGGTCTTTTGGAGGAGCTGTGGTCTGGAAAGCCTGACCATCCATATATTTGCCAGAGATATTATCTCCACGTATTACGACTTCATTAATCTGCCCTTGTTCAATCTGATCCATAAAATCACTAAAAACCACTTCAGATTGAGGGGTTAATGGCTTATTAAATATATTGAACAAGGCAATCAGCACTATGCCGATCACCAGCCAGAGAGCTAAATTTTTATAGAATTGATTCAAAACTATCTCCTTACAGAACAGAGTTCTTTTCTGCTGATATTTGGGTCTCTATTATCTTAACACAAAATTAATTTTTGTCTTTGCTTTAATATCAGTATTTTAAGGTCCTTTTCCTTCAATAAATAGGACTTTTTTTGTATTTTTGGTAATACGGAAACGGTCAGAAATTCGTTCCCCATAAACCCAAATAATATCATCTTCGCCATTTGTCAAGATAGGGATGTAAGATCTCTTAGCCCTAGGGATTTTTTGATCACTAAAATAGGATTTTAATTTTTTATTTCCACGCATACCCAAAGGAATAAAATGATCACCAGGCTGAAAAAACCTGGCTTGGATGAAGTCTCCGGTCTTTTCAAAATCCAGATAAGCCATTTTTTCATCCGTAAATTCTGGAAAAGCAACAGGTGGCTCCAAAATTCCAGTATGAAACTTAACTCCTCCTTCAGACAAACTTGTCACTCCGGGAACTTTCAACCTAACCAATTTTTGATCCCATTTTGAAGTGCAAACCCTATTTTCACCCGAATCATCATCCAAGAAAAAATTTATTGTCCCATAATCACAAAAAACCCTCACGTTTCCAGGAAGCTTTAGGAGGCTTCCTACCCTGGCGCGAGCAAACAAATCCAGAACCTGTTGAACATGCAGGGCCGTAACTTCGCGCAAACTTCCCCTCAATTGATACAATATTTCGCGAACTAATCTCCTTTTTATTGCCCGATGCTGTTTCTGGAAATCGGAAATTTTAATACTTAATTTACGCTCCTCGTTCGAAGTTCGAACAAGTTGAGCAAAAATTTCGCGGGTTTCTCCAGAAATCCATTCATCTTCATCCCTGACAATTTCAGCCAAACTCAATAAGCTTCTCGAAAGGTCATGGTTAAAAGTACTTAAAAAAGGAATTAAGTCGTGCCGGATTTTGTTTCTCAGATACTTATTTTCATTATTGGAAGAGTCCATTCGATAAGACAGGTTCTGACTTTTTAAAAAAAGTTCTAATTCATTTCTACGGCACCCCAAAAGCGGCCGAATAACTTGCCCTCTCTTTTCTGGCATTCCCGAAAGCCCCTTCAACCCAGTTCCTCTCAACAAATTCATCAAAACGGTCTCAATCTGGTCATCTGCCGTATGCCCCACTGCAATTTTGTCACCACTGATAGATTTCAGAGTTTTCTCCAAGAACTGGTATCTCAAAATTCGAGCTGATTCTTGGAAAGATGTTTTTAAATGCGGTTTTTCCGCGCCAATATCAATCCTGTCGACAAAAACAGGCAGAGAAAGTTCCTTAGCAACTTTCTCAACAAACATTGCATCCTCATCAGACTCCTCCCCCCTGGCCAAATGATTCAAATGTGCAACAAACAACTCATAGCCCATCGCTTTGGAGAACTGCTCCAATAGATAAAGCAAGGCCAGAGAATCAACACCACCGGAGACAGCAACCAAAACCCTGTCTCCAGGAACAACTAATTTTTGAATGGAAGTACTTATTTTTTCAATTAAATAAGACATGAAATTTAATACAGGGAGCGAATTAATATAGCAGAGCAATAATACGTAACGATTCTTATTTCAAGATAACTCAGTGAGTGTTTTCAATCCAAGAATATTCTCGACTTTAAGGGAAGAAAATAGTGCAAAAGAGAACCACTTTTGGGGCAATAACACAGGTTGATTAAACCGATTAAGTTCAGAACAGGGAATCTGTACCAAAATATTTAAGTTCTAAACAAATATTCCGATAAAAAAATAAGTAAAAACATCACTTAATTTAGGTTTGGAATGGAAAATTCAGAGGTAGACCTACTTCCAATGATGGAAATCATCTGGAAAAAAAAGAAGCAAATTTTGTTTTATACAGTATTAATTGTAATCGCCAGTGTTTTATTCTCATTACTACAACCCAAGTACTATGAGACTAGAAAAACTGCATTCGTATTACAATCCAATAATAATATTTATGCGCAACAAAAGGTTTGGCCAGCGGAATATTATGAAAAATTCGCCAAAAGCCCAAAAATCATACAATATATTCTGCGGAAGCTACCTCAAGATAAAACGTTTCGGGGTAAAATTCTGACCTTTAATGATTTGAATACCAGTCTCCACGTGCAATCTAATACTATTCAACCCATTGGAGCTTTTACTACATCAGCTATCAAATTGACTCTTTTTGTCCGCCACACAAACCCTGTCGCTGCAAATAAAATTGCAAATACTTGGCAGAATGCATTGGAAAACAATTTCCCCGAATTCAATAGCGAACAACTATTAAGCGAATACTCTGAAAAACAAAATCAATTACAAATTAGCAAATCAAAGTGGGAGGAGAATAAAAAGAGGCTGACAGACTTCAAAAAAAATTATAACACTCGCAACAAAGAATTGGAGTTGCAATCTATACATCGTCTGATTGCAGTGACAAATAGCAAATCAGAAGAAATAATGAATCAAATTGACCCAAGCACTATCTTTCTGGAAAAAGCAAAGAGACTAGCACGATATAAATCCAAAAACTTAAAACTTAAGGAAGATTTTTATTCAGCGAAAGAAACTTTAAGCGAATACAAAAAACTGCGAGACCATCAACCAAAGGTGATTACTCTTTCTGCAAATCATGCCAGCGGACTTGAAGGTGATATACCACGCACCCAAAATGGCAAAATATTCAATCCAGTTTATACCAGCTTGCAGGAGGCAATTTTTTCTTATGAAACATATCTCAAAACACTAGAAAAGAAAATATCCCTAACAGGGAAAATGGTGAGTGGTGAATTGAAATTAGAACCCAACGAACAAAGTCAGGTATTTGAAAATGCTGACATCCTTAAGAAAAAGCATCAAATAAAATTACTGAAAGAGAAAATCAAGCAATATGAGAAAGCTTCCAGCAGACTGGAAATTCAGATAACAGAAAAGAAACTTGAGGAACGAAACCTTATTAAAAAAGAAACGGCTTTAGCAAACTTATATAACGACAATTCAAGAAAATTCAATGAACTGGAGCTAATCAAAACCTCAAAACCGAGGAGCCTGGATTTTTCGTTATCGAATGTGGAACCGGCAGTTTTTCTTGGCTCTTCAATGAAAAGTCTCGTGTTTATTGCGTTCGGAGCCGGATTAGTTTTTATGACATTAATTACTCTAATAAAGTTTAACTTTAATTCTAAAAACACAAAAGAGCAAAACGAAGACGCCGACATATTTTATGGCAATACCGTTTACACCAACAAAGAAAACATAAGAACTCCACAGACAGTCCCCGACTCTAAAGTCTCAAAACCACCGAAGGAACCTGATCCGGCTTTAGCTACAATGTAACCTAAGATTTATTCTATTTTGACAGGGAAGAAAAAATCAAGAATTAAAAAGAAGTGCCATAAATCAAATTTCCCACAGGAAAACTAGAGCCCTTTCAGAAGCAACTCTTTCCGCCTTTGATATTCCTGCTCAGATATCTTTTTTTGATCGCGCAGATCTTTTATTTTCACAAGTTTTTGTTCCAGAGATTCAAGACCGGAATCTTTCACGAACTCACGTTTTCTCTTTGCCTTCTCCACAGACTTATACATTTCCTCCCACGTTTTCTGTAAATCTTTTTGCCGAGGTCTGGCTTTCGAGCCAAACTCTCTCTCTTCCTCAGATTTAATGTTACTATTTTTCTTTTCAGTTTCTCTGGAAGCAAGATCTACTTCATGAGAGGCGTCCTCAAACAAGGTCAGTTCGATAAAAGCAGATTCTTTTAATTCATTCATCCAATCCTTATAAGCTTGTTCTTGTTTTTGCATTGCAAGAATCTGATAAATTTGCTCCTTGGCTTCCTGGAAAGTCAAAGTTTTTCCAGGCAAAATTTCCTCAACCTTAATAATATGATAACCATATTGAGTTTCCACAATTCCGCTTACTTGGCCTTCCTTCAAACTGAAGACCGAATCTTCAAACTCAGGAACCATTTTACCTTTTTCCACATAGCCTAAGTCACCACCATTACTAGCGGAAACATCTTCCGAATTTTCCTTGGCAAGTTTCACAAAATCTTCACCGCCAAGAATTTCTCGGAGAACAGTATTTGCCTGCTTTAATTTCTCACGCCTAATCTTTTCTGATGAACCTCTTTCTGCTATAAAAAGAATATGTCGGGCTTTTACCTTACCTTCCTGCCAATGCTCTTTCTGATGTTCCTTATAATATTTAACTAAACTTTTATCGCTGACCTTTACCCGGTTACCAACTTCAAATCGGGTTATTTTAGACACCATTATTTGATCACGAATATGGTTTTTATATGTTTTCAGGCTTCTCCCTTCTCGCTCCAGCATTTCTTCTAATTGCCCTTCCCCAATATTATTCTTCTTTTTAATCTCCTCAACCGCCCTATCTACAGAATCCTCATCTATTATAAACCCGATTTTTTTTCCTTCCTGAATCTGAAGCTTTTCATCGACAATCATGTTCAACGCTTCTTTTAATAATTTTTTTTCTGAAGGTATCTCAAGAGCATTTGCGTATTTTTGTCTCAACAAACCTGCGCGTTCTTCAACAAAGCTTAAAGTAATAATTTCACTATTTACCTTAGCTACCACCTTATCCAGAATCGATGCCTGCACAGACAGGGGCACACAAAATATTAACGCAACGAGCAATAATACGGGACTAACTCTATTTAATTTTTTCAAGCAATTCATATTTGATCTCAATTTCAGACTTATCTTTTAGCTGAACCAGCCACTTTTGGAATGCAGAACCCTGGAGTTCTTCCAGCAAAATTTTTTCGACCTGTTTTTTGGATTCTTCAAAGCTCATTTTTCGCTCTTCAATTTTATCAACGACCTTAAAAAGATGGAAGCCATAAGGGGTCCTGATTATGTCACTGACACCATTAATTTTAAGCTTAAAAACATTATCAAATTCTTCCGGCATCTGCCCCGCTTCAAAATACCCCAAATCCCCACCGTCAGTCCCTTCCGGTCCCAGAGAAAATTCTTTGGCAAGTGCAGAGAAATCTTTTTGCTTCGACTGCAGTTCTTTTTGAATCGTACGGATTTCCTCCTCCGTCTCTACCATAATATGTAGGGCTTTTACCTGTTCGCCTTTATGAAATTTCGATTCATTTTCCTCAAAATAACGATGCATTTCTGATTCACTTACTGACACTTTACTATTGACCAAATTGCTAATCAATTTATTTATTAACAAGTTGTTTTCTATAATATTTTCCCATTCCTTGCGGGTTAAACCTTCAAAATCCAATTGTTTTTGAAATGAGTCCTCAGAATAACCAGTTTCCGCTTTCAACAATGCTTCATTAAGCTCTTCCTGACTGATCCCGATTCCATTTCTTTTGACTTCCTGACTTAGAAGGCTGTTATGAATAACTTGTTCCAAAACCCTATTTTTGAGCCAAGCAATTTCTTCTGAGGTAATTTCTTTAGTTCCATGTACACGAAATTTCTTTTTTTGCAATTTGAATTCTAATTTGAACTGTTCCAAAGATATTTTTTCATTATTTATAATAACGATGGACTCGTTTCCATGTAATTCGTCTGAAGATGAGGAATTATTTGAGCATGATGCAAAACATAAGCTCAACCCCAAAACAACACCATAAAACCATTTAATCAATTGAAACTCCCTCCTCAACTTGGTGCAACGAGTTCGCCAGCCTTTCCAGGTAATTCCCTATAAGATTCAGGTCCGCTTTCCATCCCTTACGATCCAGGCGAACTTTAACCTTGTACTCCGATTCCATACTTAAACGTTTATCGAATAAAGAAGTTAATATTTGCGGATTGATAGTCGTTGTCGGCAAAAGATGCATGTAGACATCACCCTGTTTGAGTTCGACTTTTGATATATGAATTTTTTGACAAAGAATACGTATTTCCAAAAGGGCCAGGAGTTTTGCCACTGGCTCAGGATGCGGACCATATCTATCGGCCAGCTCACTCGCTACCGCCATGGCTTCTTCATGCTCACTGGCTACCTGTATCCTACGATAAAAATCCAAACGCTGGTTCAAATCTGAAACATAATCCTTTGGAATAAAACCTTTAACCATCAAATCCAGTTCTGTCTCAATATGGAGATCAGTTTTTTTGCCACGGATATCTTTAACCATATCCTCGACCAGCTTGCAATACAGATCAAATCCTACTGATGCGATATGCCCTGATTGATTATGTCCGAGCATATTACCCACTCCGCGTATTTCCATATCCCGAGCCGAGAGCTGGAACCCTGCTCCAAGTTCGCTCATTTCCTCGATCGCGCTGAGACGCTTACGGGCTTCGTCTTTCAAACCACCTGTCCCAGGAATTAACATATAGGCATAAGCCTGATGTTTGTACCGCCCCACCCTTCCACGCAATTGGTAAAGTTGAGCCAAACCAAACTGGTCGGCACGATTAATTATTATTGTATTGGCAGAAGGGATATCGAGTCCGGACTCAATAATGGACGTACAAAGCAAAAGATCTACTTCTTTATCCATAAATTTTTTCATTACACCTTCTAATTGATGTTCCGGTAATTGGCCATGGGCAATGGCTATTCTCAAATCGGGAATCATTCTCCGAATCATTTCACCAATGGAATGTATGCTATGAATTTTATTATGGACAAAAAACACCTGACCACCCCGATCAATTTCACGCATTATGGCCTCGCGGATTACTTTTTCATCAAACTTTCGAATAAAAGTTTTTACCGCAAGGCGGTCAACGGGTGGTGTTTCAATAACGCTTAAATCACGCACTCCCATCAAGGAAAAATGTAGAGTCCGGGGAATCGGTGTTGCGGTAAGAGTGAGGATATCCACAGAGTTTCTAAGCTTCTTCAGTTTCTCTTTATGCTTGACTCCAAATCGTTGTTCTTCGTCAATGACAATTAATCCCAGCGAGGCAAATTCAACATCCTTCGACAATAACCGATGTGTTCCAATAATAATATCAACATTACCTTTTTTCAATTGAGCCAGAGTCTCTTTTTGTTCCCGAGGAGTGCGAAACCTGTTGACCATATCAATATTTACCGGGTACTCATGGAATCGCTCTCGAAATGTCTGCAAATGTTGTTGAGCAAGAATAGTAGTTGGCACAAGTACAGCAACCTGTTTTTTATCCAGAACAACTTTGAAAGCCGCTCTCATGGCGACCTCTGTTTTCCCGTAGCCGACATCTCCACAAATCAACCTATCGGTGGGCTTTTCTTTTTCTAAATCCTCTTCGACCTCCTCAATGGCTTTCAACTGATCTTCGGTTTCCTCATATTCAAATGCGTCTGCAAATTCCCGCATTAAAATAGTATTATGTGAAAAAGAATGCCCTTTCGTGAGTTCCCGTGAGGCATAAAGCTTCAGTAAATCCTCGGCCATTTCTTGAATCGCTTCTTTGACTTTTTTCTTTTGGCGTTTCCAGGCGGCTCCCCCCATTTTACTCAATGGGGGTGGAGATTCTGTTGACCCTACAAATTTTTGAACAAGCCCCAATGCCTCCATAGGCAAATAAAGCTTTTCGTCATCAGCATAGAGAATTTCTAAAAACTCTCCGCCTCCTACCCCGGTTTGGAGTTCTTTTGTTCTCTGATACAAACCAATGCCATAATCAATATGCACCAGAAAATCACCTTCTTTTAAATCTTTAAGTCCTCTTTGAAAAGCTTGCGAGCGAGGTTTTCTACGGTGTCTGTGTTTGTGAGTGATCCCAAAAATCTCGTGCTCTGCGATAAAAACTTGACGAGCGGAGACTAATTGGAAACCTTCACTCACCCTTCCAAGGTCAACATCTATTTCCAGGCCCCAATCATAAAGTAACTCATGAATACGGCGGACCTGCCCCTTGGTGGGGGCAACCACTACCACTTTATTTTCCTCTTTTTGCCATTTAACAACCTGTTGACTAAAGGTTTCAAACATTCCCGCCAATGCTGGAATAGGTTTCACTTCAATTTTCAAGGTCCGGCCCACTTCATCTCCTGACACCTTCAACGTGTTCAAGGAAACACAACCCTTGAACTCTGAAACATATTTTTTGAGTTCATCAATAGATAAATAAAGATCATTAGGGAAGGCCGCAACATCACCTCTCTCCATTACTGAGTGATATTCTGTATCAATGAGATCCTGGAATTGCTCAGATTTAGTTTGGAGCTGATCCTCCTCTTCAAGCACAATTAGAGAGTCTGCAGGTAAATAATCAAAAAGTGATTCGCATTTTTTATAGAAAAAAGGGGCCAGATATTCCATTCCGGAAAACGCCCCGAGATGTTCAATTTTTTCCAGAATTTCCTTAAGGGCAAAACGGTCACAATCATTTTTTTCGGCAAAGTCTTTGAGAGCCTCTATTCCCAGTTCCTTTTCAACCTGGCTCAGACAAAGCTCTCTCACAGGAAGAATATTAACCGCTACCATTTCATTGAACGAGACCTGGGATAGTGCATCAAACTCACGAATGGACTCTACTTCATCACCAAAAAACTCGATTCGAAGCGGATTCATCCGTCCAGGTTGATAGAAATCAACAATATCTCCACGAACGCTAAACTCCCCTCTATTTTCAACCAATGGGGAACGGGTAAAACCATTTTCTGACAGGCAGGCCTCCAAAAACTCCCGCTCCAAACTCATTCCACGTTTTATAGAAAGAATCAGTTTTTCCAATACCAATCGAGGCATGACCTTTTGCAGACCAGCTTCTAAAGGAATAACTAGAATCAACGGCTCTCCGGTTCGAAGCCGGTTGAGAATATCCAGCCTTTCTCCAGATATCTCGTTTAATGGAGAAAGTGGTTCATAGGGTAGAAGTTCCCAAGCAGGGAAAAAACACGGCTTCATTTTTATTTTTTCATAACGAAAAAAATATTTTAGATCTTCCAGTAAAGCTTCGCCTCGGTTTTGATCTGCAGTAAAAATAACTACAGGACGCTTTTGTGTATTAATCAGTTTCGACAGAAAAAAGGCGCGCGAAGAACCTCTCAAGCCTTCAACAACAATGGGGTCGCCTGCCTCTTCCGTCCAATTATGAACAAGGCGGGCTTGGGCCGAAAAATCTCCACTCTCAATAGTAGGTATTACCGTCATATTTGAAATTAATTAACTCAGGATGGATCAGGCAGGCTTAGGATTAGAACCTACTTTTTCGGGGAGCAGGGCAAGCCACTTGGGTTCACCCTTGGGTTTAAAGTTGACACAAACAATAAAAGAGGGTCCTTCATAGAAGTTTAGTTTGAAATTTCCCCCGCCAAAACGTTCAAAGAGGTATTCTTCAGGTCGGTCTCTGAAGCCATCCAGCTCTTCTTTGGTAATTTTTGCAATCTCATAAAAGTAGATAGCGACCCCTTCCAATACACCCGCAAGCAGGACACAATTAACCTGGCTATAAATTTCCTCGAAACGCTCATCCATTTCTTCTGGACTAGGGTCCCTCTTCAACTCTCGCCTCAATTTTGGCTTGTAGTAATCTCTGAATTCTCGTTTGATCCACATAATTTATCATCAATAAAAGAGGTATTAAATTTAAAGCGGACGCTAGGGAGGAAAACCGCTATCATGTTATAGTATTTTATCATACCAAACTCCATGGGTCGAAATTACTATTTTCTATTAGAGTATTCATGAAAAATAATGGAATTAACACATCGACTATATCGGTGGGCCTCATTCAAATGGCCTGTTCCCCTAACCCGGACAAAAATTTAAAAAGTGCGATAGATTCAATTCGATCTGCTTCGAAAAAGGGGGCGCAAATAATTTGTCTTCCAGAACTGTTTTTAACCCCCTATTTTTGCCAGACTGAAGATGCGCAAAATTTTTCTTTGGCAGAATCCCTGCCAAGCCCAGCGAGTAAAACTCTTTCAAAGTTGGCCAAGGAGCTGAAAGTTGTATTGATTGTCCCTGTTTTTGAGAAACGGGCGCAGGGTATTTACCATAACACCGCCCTTGTCATTGACGCAGATGGGAGCATTGCAGGAACCTATCGTAAAATGCATATCCCTGATGACCCCTGTTTTTTTGAAAAATATTATTTCACTCCTGGAGATACCGGGTTTAAAAGCTATGCCACCCGGTACGGAAGGGTTGGAGTCCTGATATGCTGGGATCAATGGTTCCCGGAGGCGGCACGGTTAACCGTCCTTTCTGGAGCACAATTTCTATTCTACCCAACTGCCATCGGCTATCAGGATGAAGATGCAAAAGAGTCTAAACAACAGATTGCGGCTTGGGAAACCATACAAAAATCTCACGCAATTTCAAACGGAGTATTTTTAGGCTCAGTGAACCGCGTTGGCAGGGAAAAATCTCTGACCTTCTGGGGGCGATCCTTTATTTGTAATCCTTTTGGAAACGTGATCGGACAGGCAGAAAAAGATCCACAGATTGTTATTGCTCAATGTTCCCTGCCAGAGATAGATTCAACGAGGCAAAATTGGCCCTTCTTAAGAGACCGAAGGGTAGATGCCTATCAGGATATCTCTAAATTATATATTGATGCCGATGAATGATATTCCCCATAACTATCGCATGCCAGCAGAATGGGAACCGCACGCAGGCACCTGGCTGACTTGGCCTCACAATCTGGAAACCTGGCCCGGTCAGGATATGGAACAAGTTGAGTTCGACTACCTTCAAATCATCCAGGCCATCACACAGGGAGAGCATGCGCATATTCTGATTCAGGATAAACCTGCAGAGGATGAACTTCAAAGCACACTCCAGACCAACGGAGTGAATATGAGTCAGGTTTTCCTGTATGACATTCCCACCAATGATTCATGGATCCGAGACTACGGCCCCAATTTTCTGGTTCGAGAAATAGAAGGTTGCAGGGAGATAGCTATTAATGATTGGGATTTTGATTCCTGGGGTCGAAAATATAAGTGGGAACTTGATGACCTGGTAACCAGCATTATTGCAGAACAAATGGGGTTTCCAAAATTCAAACCAGAAATCGTTTTGGAGGGGGGAGCGATAGAGGTAAATGGTCTTGGGACTTGTTTGACCACCGACTCCTGTGTCCTAAATCCCAACCGCAATGACGGCATACGTCGGGAGCGTATGGAAGAATTTTTAAAAAATTATCTAGGGGTGTCAAAAATCATTTGGTTAAGTGGCGATTTAGTAGGTGATGATACGGATGGACATATCGACAACCTAGCCCGCTTTGTAAACCCTACTACCATTGTTTGTTCTTTTGAAGAGGATGAAAAGGACGCAAACTATATAGGACTAAAACAAAACTATGATCGTCTAAAAGCGGCTAAAGACCAGGACGGAAATCCATTCCAGATTATTCCTCTTCCCATGCCGGGGTATGTAGGTTCCGAAGAAGAACGTCTTCCTGCCAGTTACGCAAACTTTTATATTACCAACAATGCAGTACTTGTTCCCGTTTACGAACACCCTAACGACAAGAAGGCTCTGGATATTATTTCTCCTTTGTTTCCTGAACGAAAAATCATCCCGATACCTTGCAAAATTCTCATCTGGGGGCTGGGTGGTATCCACTGTCTCACTCAACAACAACCCCAAGGTGCTATCTCGTCGACCTCCAAAGAGGCCGACCCATCTAAAGAGTAATTATGGTCCAGATAATTAGTGACAAACGATCCATCATCCTGGCCTTCAACACAGTAGAACGTTTGTTGAAGGGAGATTTTTTTCATTTTTCAAAAATCGAAGAGCTTACTCAGGAAACCTCAAACTTTGACAAAGAGTGGCCCGTAATTGGTTTGGGGACCACCAATTGGTACAAGCGCAATGGTGAAGCTATTGTCGAAGGTCTTGCTGAAAACCCCGAGTTTCTTTGGGCTGACCCAGAAAATGATGGAAAATTGATCAACCTTAATCACGAACATCCCGACCATGAAGAAAATCTAATGAGTCCTGTGATAGGCCCGGAAGATGCCCTCCCCCAATTTCCGTTCATGGCCATTGCAATGTGTGATCCGAAAAACTATCAAGAACACAACTTATCGGCCGGGGAAAATATTCACGAATGGATTGAAAAAAAATTTTTGTTAGAAAACTTAGGCCTGGCGGCGATACAGGTGCAAGGAAAATTGGATGAAGTCAAATCAACCGCCGCATGCTACATCCCCATCGGCGGACTGGAGTTAAGCGAGGGATATTCTCTTAAAGACAATTTCAAGTTTATTGAATACCAAACAGGCACCTGGAACATGCAGGGGTTATATGGAATCAATCCCACCATTCAGCAGGTCTTGTCGGTGCCGGGGCACCCCTTGCATCTACACGGATATGAAATAAAAGAAAAACGTGGTGGACATATCAATCAGGCGATTTCCACTTCCACGACTCGAATTACCGTCTACCCTATAAAAGATATCAACATCCGCATCAAAGATCTGGATAAAGCTCTTTTACCCATAAAGCCTCTCCAATAAACCAAGCCTGGGTGTGGTGCTGATACATGAAGCTCGCTCCATCAGTCATTTGGTAGCAATATATTTACATGGCAACCCTCTTATGTAAAAAACTTGTTAAAAATAAACGGTTTCTGCATAACCCTCCCCTTATTATCTGCTTCCATTTGGCTCTATATTTAACGGCACCCCGTTTGCATTTATAAGTAATATGAGGAATTTGAATATATGATGAATCAACAACTCCCAATTAAGTTTTATGCCTAAATTAGATTCTCAATATAATATAATAGGTTTCATCTATATAAATTTAATTATTTCAGTACAGAGCATTTTTAATTACAGCATTTGGTTAACCGTTCCATCGCCATCTATACATCCCTGACACGGGTAATTGAATTCTGATATGGACCAATGAGCAACCCTCTAAGCCATAGTAATGTGATGGCCATCGTCTTATCAATAATTAGCACCTGGCGCAAAAGATGAGTTCCAATGAAGAACATAATTTAATTGGGCCTAATATTCTTATTGTCGAAGACAATATAGTAAATATTGATGTCTTAATTAAAACCCTTAGGTCAGAGAACTACAATGTATCCATTGCCACAAACGGTCAATTGGCTTTGGAAAAAGTAAAAAATGATCCCCCTGACCTGATCCTGTTGGAGATCTTGTTACCGGGTATAGATGGAATTGAAGTATGCAAAACAATCAAAGCAAACGAGGATTCCAAAGATATTCCCATTCTTTTTATAACGGCAAAGGCAGAGCCTAAAGATGTTGAGGCGGGATTCCAGGCGGGTTGCGTGGAGTATATTTGCAAACCTTTTAATATCGATGAGGTTTGCTCCAGAGTTAAAACTCAGATTCTTGTGGCAAAATCAAACAAAATGAGAGTGGAGGAGGACGAATTAAAAATTTCCGGAATGAAATTACTTCTGGTTGATGATAATCCTGTTAATATTGATGTTCTCCGGCAATCTTTGGAGGGGCAGGACTTTATCTTTTCAATGGCCCCCAATGGGAAAATTGCGGTGGAGATAACTAATCGTATCCTGCCAGATCTTATTTTGATGGATGTGATGATGCCAGAAATGAGCGGATTTGAAGCCTGCAAACTCATTAAAGCAAATACTGCCACCTGCGATATTCCCATTTTATTCATAACCGCCAAGAAAAACCCTGAAGATATTGAGCAAGGATTTAAATTAGGCGGTTCGGACTATATTACAAAACCTTTTCTTTATCCCGAAGTTCGGGAGCGAGTGAAATCTCATCTGAAATTAAGAAAACTAATACTGCAAAAGGATAACTGGATAAACAAATTAAATTCTATAAAAGCTGACCTGGAAAATAAAGTAGTTGAAAGAACAGTCAAATTGCAACTTGCCAAGGCAACGGCTGAACAGGCGAACAATGCAAAATCAGATTTCCTTGCAAGAATGAGTCATGAATTGCGAACACCTATGAATGCTATTCTCGGGTTTTCCCAATTAATGGAACTAAACCCAAAAGAACCGCTTAGCCCCAGACAGGCACAGAGCATAACCCATATCCGAAATGCTGGAAGCCACTTACTTTACCTTATCAATGAAGTCCTTGATTTAACAAAAATTGAATCGGGAGAAATCAAATTTTCTATTGAAAAAATTAACCTTTCAAACTTGATAAAAGAAAGGGTGATTCCTCTTGTAAAAGCTCAGGCAAAGGATCGAAATATTACTATAAAGACCAATTTTTCAAATCGACCGGATTTAATAGTTTACTGTGATCCGTCACGAATGGCTCAAATACTGATAAACCTGATAACCAATGCCATCAAATATAACCGGGAAGCAGGTTCCGTAATTCTTGATTATCAAAAATTCCAAAATAGCAAAGTGCGCATCACTGTCACCGACTCGGGCCCAGGAATACCTCAGGACAAGCTCGAAACTATTTTCGAACCTTTTTACAGGCTGGAATCCAACGATCCAAGCACAGAGGGAGTGGGTATTGGCTTGACCATTACCAAACAATTTGTCGAAAAAATGGGAGCACAATTATTTGTGGAAAGCGTTCTTGGAGAAGGAACGACTTTCAGCGTTGAATTTCCTCCTAAATAGCGTTGTGTTTGACTAATCAAACCCCATCAAAACTGATTAGCCCCGCCATTAAATTAGAAAACCCCCTGAAAACCCCCGGCACCCAATTGACAAGTTGGGCATCCAACCCTAGATTCAATAGAAGTTAATTGATTTTCAATCCCATTCCTGATTTCGAGGTTAATCATGGTTCCAAAACATACCACACACAAGTTCGCTAAAGACCAGACTACCCGGACAGAAATATCCGATTATATGAGCTCAACTGTAATCAGCGTCGGCCCGGATTCCACAATCCAGGAAACAGCCAAATTCATGCATGAAAAAAATATAGGCTCGGTCCTTGTAAAGAAAAATGAGGATTATATTGGGATCGTAACGGAAACGGATTTATCCCGTAAAGTGCTGGGCGGCGGCTTGGATCCCAAAACCACAAAAGTCACTGAAGTAATGACTCCTCAACCCATTGTCACCTTGGATTGCCATCAACCGGTGACAGAAGCTAATGCATATATGGCTAAAAAAAAGATTCGCCATCTCCCTATTACCGAGAACGGCAAGATTGTTGGAATGATTTCGGTCAAGGACCTTGTGGCCTTTTATGCAAACCCGCGATTAAGATAAAAGTGCTGGTTCCAGAAAATCTACTAGGAGTCGATCGAGGACTCGGCCTGAGCAGGGAGTTGAGGGGTGTTTTTGAGCCTTTCCAATTCTTCTTCCATGGCAGAGATCGATTTGTTTTGCTTGCGAATA
>JABIXH010000062.1 GCA_018664975.1 Nitrospina sp.
AAACCTGTATCCTCACCGAGGAAAACGGGCTGTAAAAAGCTCAAAATATCCAAGACCAACATCCTGCTCCGGTGAAATATGCAGGTCAAATCGAACAAAGGCTCAAAATACCTCTCAAACCATTATTTTTAGAGGTGCCCTGTATTTATTTCACTTCTGACAAAGTGGTGTGATCGCCGAATGCTGGAGAACTTTCGTACCAGCTCCGAGTTGAGTTCACCAACCGAACTACAGATAACATGACAGGAACCTCTACCAGGACTCCAACGACTGTCGCCAGTGCCGCCCCAGACTGAAACCCAAACAGGCTTATAGCCGTCGCTACCGCCAGTTCAAAAAAATTGCTTGCCCCAATAAGAGCGGAAGGACCCGCTACGCCATGAGCCACTCCAAGCTGGCGATTCAATAAGTATGCAAGTCCTGAGTTAAAATACACCTGGATAAGAATGGGAATGGAAATTAATACAATAATCATGGGTTGAGAGAGAATTTGATTTCCCTGAAAACCAAATAATAAAACTAAAGTCGCTAAAAGGGCATTAAGTGAAAAAGGGCTTATGGTTTGAATCGCTTTTTGCAAAGCGGATTCTCCACCATTTTTCAACAAAACTTTTCTCCAAACCTGGGCCACAATTACAGGAATAACGATATATAAAATCACAGATAAAAATAACGTTTTCCAGGGGACTATGATTGAGGAAAGACCCAGCAATAAGCCCACAATAGGCGCAAAGGCGAATATCATAATCAGGTCGTTTAAAGCTACCTGGCTCAAGGTGAAGTTAGGTTCACCGTTACACAAGTTGCTCCAGACAAATACCATGGCGGTGCATGGCGCGGCGGCAAGAATAATCAACCCTGCAATATAGGAATCAATCTGGTCAGCGGGTAGGTACGGTGCAAACAGGTGAGCAATAAATAACCAACCCAGCGCGGCCATGGAAAATGGTTTGATAGCCCAGTTAATGAAAACAGTGACTCCTATCCCTTTCCAGTGAGAACGCACTTCATGCAATGCCTGAAAATTCACCTTCAAGAGCATGGGGATAATCATTACCCAGATCAAGACCGCAACAGGAATGTTAACTTTGAATATTTCAGCTTTGCCAATGGCCTGAAAGAATTCCGGAATAAAATTACCGAGTGCGATTCCTACTGCAATGCAGAGAAAAACCCAGAGGGTAAGATATTTTTCAAAAAATCCTAAATCTGCTTTTACCGTTTTATTGGACATTTTTTATTTAATAGGGGTGCCGGAGTTACATGCAATTGTGTCATCGCAAGTTTCCGGATTTCCCTCGCAACAGTTTTCGGTGAGATAGGCCATGAGTTCATTCATGGAAAGATAATGGGCAGAATAAAATAAGGTCCGACTCTCCCGGCGACATTTGATCAGTCCCGCATTTTTCAATTGGCTTAAATGAAAAGAAAGCGTTGAAAGCGGGATGCCCAGCTTCTCTCCAATTTTCCCAGCTGGGAGTCCCTGGAGTCCTTCCCGGACGAGAAGCCGAAAAATTTCCAGTCGATGTTCTTGAGCCAGGGCAGATAAAGCATTCACCGCATTTAATAATTCCATATTTCCAATAATATAGAAATATTATGAAAAGTAAACAAAAAATGCGGCATTATTCAGAAGATTGGAATATCTTGTATTTTTAGTCCAGGTTATTAATGAAATACAGCAGGGTTAAAGAACTTCGGTGAACACCAGAATCATCCAGATTACCAGAATGACATTGAAGATCACTCCAACATGAAAAAACACATTGAAGAATCGGCTATATGTGAATTTATATTCTTGTTTCGGTTCGGTCATGAATCAGTCCATCACCAGGGTGGTTAAACGTTTTGCCAGTTCGGAACTACGGATTATCTTGCGTACAGGACGTTCAAAAAGATTTAGACTCATATAAAGCCGTTCCAGATTCATAAAATTGGGTGATTCTGCAAGGGCCTTACCGCCCTCATCCCTTATCTCATTGCGCCAGATACTCAGAACTACTAAATTTCTCAAACTTTCAGATTTGGCCAAAGCCATGGCACCTGCATCTCCCATTTTGTTCGAGCATAAATACAGTTTTTTCAGCCCAGTTAATTGGGGGCTTTCTGCAATCGCCCGGATTCCTTCATCACCGATCCCGGTGCTATCTAAATGCAAGGCCTGCAAGCTTGGCAGTTGTTCTGAACAAGCCACGGCCCTTGCTCCTTCAGGGCCAATGGGATTCGAATCCAGAAAGAGGATTTCCAGGTTTTTCAGGTTGGGAGAATGGGCCAGCATTTCGGCACCCTGGGGTCCTATATTATTCGCTTCCAGCATCAGGCATTTCAAATTTTGCAATAATTCAGCATTGGCCAGCACTTTGGCCTCTTCATCGCCAATAATATTGTGATTGAGATATAGAGAGCTGAGACCGGTCAACCCTTTCACCCGGCTGAGAATCTCAATAGATTCGCCGCAAAGCTGATTCTGACTGAGATAGAGTTGTTCCACCGAAGACAAGTCTTCCGCTTCGCCAAGCAGGCGCAGTTCCTCCGGCCCGATATTTTTATCTTCCAAATCCAGTAATTTCCCATCCTCGGTCAAATTGGCCAGAATGGTTTGTTCAAATTTAACGACTTCTTCCAACAGAATATGGCTCCTACAAGTTTATCAATGATTTAGATTCAGGGTACTTCAGTATTGATTACTCTAAAGGATTTTATTTAAAAGATCAAACACCTGTTCTGCTTTCATTTATAATGAGGCTAAAGAGGTTTAACATTTTGGAGAAGAGAAATGATTGTTGGAGTTCCCAAAGAAATTAAAACTGATGAATATCGGGTATCAATGACCCCCGCCGGGGTTCACGATATGGTTTCCCGAGGCCATCAGATATTACTGGAAGACTTGGCGGGAGAAGGTAGCGGCATTCCCAATCAGGATTATTTAGAACAGGGGGCCAAAATAGTTTCCCGTCAGGAAATATTTGCCCAATCAGAAATGATCGTAAAAGTCAAAGAACCGCTCCCAGAAGAATATGACCTTCTCCGGGAAGGACAGATCCTATATACCTATCTCCACCTCGCCCCCGCTCCCGAGTTGTCCCAGGCTCTACTGGACAAAAAAATCGTAGGCATTGCCTACGAAACCGTGCAGTTGCCCGACCGTTCTCTGCCTCTTCTCATCCCCATGAGTGAAGTAGCAGGACGCATGGCCGTGCATGAAGGCGCAAAATATCTTGAGCGGGAAAATGGGGGACGGGGCATTCTGCTTGGCGGTGTGCCCGGTGTCGACCCGGGCCATGTGGTGATCATTGGAGGGGGTATTGTTGGGGCAAATGCCGCGAAAATGGCAATTGGAACCGGAGCGCAGGTCACCCTGCTTGATGTCAACCTGCCGCGTCTGCGCTATCTCGATGATATCCATGGAAGCCGGCTCATAACCCTGATGTCCAACCGGTTCAATTTAATGGAATCGCTCCGTACCGCAGACCTGGTCATTGGTGCTGTTCTCATTCCCGGAGCCAAAGCTCCACGCCTCATTACCCGGGAAATGCTGACCCACATGCAAGCAGGATCGGTAGTGGTTGATGTTGGAATTGACCAGGGGGGTGTCCTCGAAACCTCACGTCCCACAACGCATAGCGATCCCATTTTTGAGGTCGAAGGAGTTATCCATTACTGCGTAGCCAATATGCCGGGTGCTCTAGCTCGAACATCAACCTTCGCGCTCACCAACGCTACTTTTCCGTATGCCTTGGCATTGGCCGAAAAAGGCTATCAGAAAGCGATGCAAGAAGACCCCGCTCTGAGAGCCGGGCTCAATGTTTGTCTGGGTGCTGTCACCCATCCTGAAGTTGCCAAAGCCCTGGGCAAAGAATTCATCCCAGCCGAAAAATTTTGCTAATCACTCGACGCAGGAGCGCATGACATATTGGATCAAAATAACGATTGCAGGGAAAATAAACATGCACTTCCAAAAAGTTTCTTATAATATAAGGCAACAAAATACGAGGATTTCAATACCCAGGGGGAAAGAATAATGAGTGAGGAGGTCAGGGATTTTCATTTCAATGTGAATGTTCGTACGGGGGGTGGCTCAAAAGCCAAAATGGCCAACAACGAGGACTCCTTTCTTCGTGCCATGGAAATTCAGGAGCTTAAGCGGGAAAAGAAAGAATTATTAAGGCTGGAAGAAGAAAGGCTTGCCGCGGCCCAAGCTCCACCGGAAGCAACTATTGAACCGGAACAAATCTCCGATGAGGTTCCCGCTACTCAGGAAGAAACCGAGGCGACAGCAGACGTTTCCGCTGAGCCCGCACCCTCTACTCAGCCAGAAATAGCACCGGTCAAGCCTCCAACTCCCCCGAAACCAGCCGGTAGTTTTGTACCAGGCCCGAAACCCAGAAGCGATTTCTCAGCAGAGGAAAGGGCGGCAATGTTAAAACGGGCCAAAGCACATGCCGCCGAAGTTAAGGCAAATAAAAATAAATGAGGGAAAGAAAATAAGGCAAAAAGCCTATTCGGCTTTTTTCCCCACACAGAGAGTTCCTAAAAACTCCTTATCCACATTTTCCCTGAAAACGTCTTCATCGGAAACGTTCCAAAGTCCAACGCAATCAACCAGAATCTTCTGGTTAGGCATTTCTGTTACCAGGCTCACTTCATTACTGATTTTCAAATTAACTTCAAGGTCGCTGATCGCCAGAGGACCAACATTTCTGGTAGCTAGATCTTGCAGTAGACTTTCTTTATCCTCTGATTCGATCAAGTCTCCTATAGGTTTACCAACTAATTCATCCGGTTCATAACCCAGTAGGCGGAACGCTGGATTCGCGAATATAATTTTCCGATCCGGGTCCAACTGGAATATCAGATCTGGCACTCTCTCCACGATGACCCTATAAAATTTTTCCCGGCGTATTACTTCATCTCGAGCTTTCTTGAGTTTAAGGTGGGTGGTAATTCTGCAAACAACTTCCTGTTCTTGAAATGGCTTGGCAATATAGTCGATACCCCCCACATTATAGGATCGGACCAGGTCTTCCGGACTTGACAAGGCAGTGATAAAAATCACAGGAATATCTTTGGTTTTTGCATCCCCTTTCAGCTTGGCACAAACTTCATAACCATCCATGCCGGGCATACGGATATCCATTAGGATCAGGTCTGGCTTATTCTGGCTGACAATCTCAAGAGCCTTTTCACCCGTAGGAGAAATAGAAATCTCCAAACCACTTCGCTGTAAAATATGACCCAGAATATCCACATTCTCCAGAACATCATCCACTATGAGAATTTTCATTCCGGATATTTGATCTATATCAAATTCATTCATTTTTTTATTTTTTCAATCTTAAGTATCAATATGACATTTGGATAGCCTCTTCACTATTATACGTGTTTGCCACCCATTTAAGCCTATTTTATCTCCTCCTCACTGAACTATCGGCAGGGCGAATTTCTGCCATTCTCTAATTTTGGTCTCAATGCGGGTACAGGTCTTGCTTCTACAGGCCGATAAGTAAGGTATCGATAAAGTTTCAACAGGATAAAAATCATGGAAGATATAAAACAGAATCAAAAGGAAAACGAAACACAAGTTCCACCCAAGACCTATCCAAAGTTTAGTTTTGAAGAAGATTTAAAAAGGCAAAATATCCATACTATGCTGGAAATTTATGGCGAAGAGTATATGGAAAAAATTGAAAGCCTGACGCGATAAAAGTTTTTACGATTTTCTGACTTTAAATTAAAATCGACCCGGATTACCGTAGGGAGGTAAGCGGTTGTCCACTCTGCTTATTTTTGCTGGATTGCTCAGAACGCCGGTACCATTTCGCCGCTTCATCAAGATCTTCCTCAACCCCTTTTCCGTTGATATACATCCAACCCAGATTTCCCTGGGCCAGGGCATGACCTTGGTCTGCCGCAAATCTATAGAGCCTAACAGCTTTTTCTGGATCTTTTTCAACTCCATCGCCATCTTCGTACATCATCCCAAGACGAAATTGAGCCTCAGAATCCCCTCGTTTTGCGGCCAGTCTGAACCAACTGGCGGCTTTGGAATAACTTTGACGAACACCCTTCCCTTCAATATAGAAAACACCGAGATTGTACTGGGCGATAATATTGCCCTGCGCCGCAGAAAGCCGGTACCACTTGACCGCTTCTTTATAGTTTCGCTGGACACCTATACCTCGGCTAAACATATAGCCAAGATTAAACTGGGAAACTTCATTTCCCTGCTGGGCGGCAAGTTTGTACCACTTGACAGCCTTCTTGTAGCTCTGGGTAACTCCCTTCCCCTTTTCAAACAAAGTACCAAGTTTAAACTGGGCCAACTCATTCCCGTTTTTCGCTGAGGCCTTGTACCATTTAATCACTCTTTTGTAATTCTGAGGAACCCGTTCTCCAGACTCATACAACTGGCCTAAATTGAATTGAGCCTGAGAGTTGTTTTGCTTTGCCGCTAAACGATACCATTTTATCGCTCTCTTATAATCAGGGGCCACACCCTCCCCAATGTCATACATCAGCCCAAGGTTAAATTGTGCAGAAGGGTTACCTTTCTTGGCCGCTCGGGCATACCACATGATCGTCCTTTTAAAACTTTGCCGAACGCCTTTACCCTTGCTATAAAGCCATCCTAGATTAAACTGCGCAGAAGAAATTCCCTGTCTGGCGGCAAGTTTGTACCACTTGGCGGCCATTTTGTAATCGCGCTTAACCCCCTCCCCTTTGTCATACATCAGCCCAAGGTTAAATTGGGCCAGAGCATTTCCTCTTTTTCCCAATGGTTCCCAAATATCGAAAGCCGCTTTAAAGTCTCCCCGATTAGCGGCATTCATGCCATCTTGAAAATCATCTGCAAATACCGGCACCGCTAACAGTGCAAGTATTAGGAATAAAAAAGTTGTAAAATATTTCTTCATTTGCATTTCAGGAGGGAATATTCTCAAATTCCTATTGGGATTATTTGTCTATCCATAGTATTATTTCGGCTTTAATTGGGAAAATCATGAAAGAAAAAGAGAAGTTGGAAAAACGAAGAGAAAACCCCATTTTCACAGTCTGGGTGCACACTGGCTATGCGGTCCTTATCCTTTCTATGATAGGCTGGATGGTCTATATGGAGTTTTTTATGTAGCCTCCAACCTTAACAGAATCAAACCATTGAATTCTTAGAAGTTTGATCCAAAAAATATCTTTAAAACATGCATTGAAAATCTTAAATTTTTAACATCCGATCCAGTTTTTGTTCGGATTTGAGTTCTTGGTAAATCCAATCCTAAAATAGACTACTAATATTTTATACTTTTGCAGAAAACATTCAAACAAAAAGATAAATTATGGCTAACCCAGAGCACTTAAAACTCATCGAACAAGGAGTCGATATTTGGAATGCATGGAGGGAAAAATGCCCTGAAATTCATCCAGACTTGTCTCAGACTGACTTAAGAGGTGTAAAATTGCAAAAAATCAATTTTACCAATACCAATCTTAAAGAGAGCAAACTTCAATTTTCTAATTTAACGGGAGCTCAACTGAAGGAAGCGAACCTGACTAAAAGCAAATTACAAGAAGCCTGCCTACAAAGTGCTAATATGCAAAGTTGTAATTTGTCAGGCGCAGGGATGCTTGAATCCAACCTTCAATACACCAACCTTGAAAATGCCAACCTTGAAGGAGTCCAGTTTAATGAAGACACTCTGCTCAATCAAGCCAACCTTAAAGGAGCAAACCTCTTGCTCGCCACCGGGCTGAGCACCACCCAAATAAATCAAGCTGTTACAGACAAGGCAACCCAGTTGCCCGATTATTTGGAAGAAGAAATGGACGATGATTTTCTCCTGCAATTCTAAGCTTCATTAAACTTGTTTTACCAGATTTAACTAAAAGTTCGCCTGTTTAAGAGCTGTCCCCATCTATCACGCAAAATTTTTGGACCCCTCTAAAAAATAACCTTCATTATCAATAAGTCCAAGAAATAGCCATAAGCCATCGATCTGAAAACCCACCGGCAATAAAGTTTTGACTGTAAGTGTTCTCAGTAAATTTACTGCTCTCTCCCAAATATTATTGAAATATTTTTTTACATATGCCAGGCCATTTTGTAAAAGTTTCAATACATATGGCCGAGGCATTGGTATTGTTAGCTCCCTCCTACCCATTGCCACTTAATTTTATTAGAAGGATAAAAATAAATAATCATTTTAATAACAATTACTTAAATTGGTTTATGGTTGCAGTAATGTCAAATCATTTGCCGATGGCTATTTGTGGCATTTATCTTGCTCTTTAAATAGGCAGATTGCTTCTTAAAGACAACTCATCATTAGGTGGCTTACCGCCAGTTTAATGCTTAAAATAATCTATTGAGCAAACTTAAATTTTGCGGATCTTCACATGATAGACAAAGCTGAAATATTAAAAGCCAAAATCCTGATGGTGGATGATGAGAGTTCAAACATCGTAGTTCTGGAATCGGCACTAAAACAGGCGCAATATTCCTGTATTAACAGCACAACGGACTCCAGAAAAGCAATTTCTCTATATCAGGAACTGAAACCAGACCTTGTTCTACTAGATTTGAGAATGCCTCATTTGGATGGCTTTCAGGTCATTGAGCAAATCAAACAAATTGAAGATGATGATTCTTACGCACCCATTCTTGTATTAACAGCAGAATCTGACCCAGCGGTTCGTCTCAAGGCCCTGCAATTAGGCGCACGAGATTTTTTATCTAAACCACTGGATCTATCGGAAGTGCTTTGCAGAATTCACAATATTCTTGAAGTGCGATTGCTGAATAAAAATCTTGGAGCTCAAAAAGATTTTGTTGAGCAGAGAGTTCTTGAAAGAACCGCCGATCTGAAGCTGGCCAACCAACAACTTAAAAAAGAAATAGCCGAACGGGAACGGTCAGAAAAAGAGCTGCAAAATGTTAACCAGCAACTATTGCACGCTGAAAAACTTTCGGCTCTCGGTCAGTTGGCCGCAAGTATCGCTCATGAATTCAACAATCCTCTTATGGGTATTCGAAATACCCTTGAACAAGTTCGGCAGGGAACTATTATGGAAAACTCGCTGAAAGAGCTTGTGGAGCTTTCAATAAATGAAAGCAATCGCGTCATGAACCTTGCCCATCAACTTAAAGACTTTTACCGCCCTACTTCAGGAACACCTCAACCTTTAAACCTTCATGAAGCTATTGATGACATGCTCATGCTCAAGAAGAATGATTTTAGTAAAGAACATATCCAGTTAACCAAGGAATACGTTGAGTGTTTACCCGATGTCAGGGTTGTGGAAGACCAATTCAAGCAGGTCATTCTAAATCTCCTGCAAAATTCAAATGAAGCCTGCAAAAAGGGTGGAACACTGACTATTCGCACCAAAGTTTTTAATTCTACGGTTGTGGTAGAGATTGAGGATACCGGACACGGTATTAAACAAAAACACATGGAAAAAATTTTTGATCCTTTCTTTACTACCAAGGGGGAAGTTAAAGGCACAGGCCTTGGCCTTTCTGTCAGCTATGGAATCATTAAAAGGCATGGGGGAGATTTAAAAGTCAGGAGTACCGAGGGGCGAGGGACTCAATTCACAATTACCCTTCCCATTAATTCAAATGGCGAAGATCCAATTTAAAGATCTAATTTTTAGGAACACTATTTTTTGGGAAGAATAAATATGAGTACTAGTGAAAAAGTTTTTTTAGTTGATGATGAAAAAGTTGTCCGATTATCCCTTAAGAGAGAACTTCAAAATAAAAACTTTGAAGTAGAAGATTTTGAATCTGCACTAGATGCTCTGGCTTCCATATCAGCAGACTGGCCAGGTGTATTGGTGAGCGATGTCATAATGCCAAAAATGAATGGCCTGACCTTGATGGAAAAAGTCAAAGAAGT
>JABIXH010000127.1 GCA_018664975.1 Nitrospina sp.
ATATTGCCCCCTGGTCTGGCCCATTAAATGGGGCGGAAATCAAATCCCGACTCAAAGAGTTAGGAAATATACAAATTACCTTCTGCGCGTATATGGGAAAAGACCAGACCTTTATTTTGACAGTCAAGGACCCCAGAAATGTTCTTCCCCTTTTAGACAGCAACGAACCCAAAGACATGCAGGTTCTTGATGTCACGCAACTTCATGCCATCCTTTTTAGGCACATCCTCAAGATTGATACACGGGAAAAGGATCAACAGCAGTATGTTTCTTACAAAGTAAATTCCGAAGAAGCGATGGCTATGGTAGATAAGGGCGAATACAATGTTGCATTTTTCATGAATCCCACTCTCATTGACCAAGTACGTAATTTGGCTGAGAAAGGAATACGTCTTCCACAAAAAGCCACCTTTTTTTATCCCAAACTTTTATCTGGACTGGTCATCAATAAATTCGGGCCATGAAAATAATATCCACGGAGTTTATAACCGGGGCCGTTTCGGCCAAGCAGTACCCAAAAGGAAAGCTTCCCGAATTTGCTTTTGTGGGTCGTTCAAATGTAGGCAAATCCTCCCTTATCAAATCCTTACTCAACCGGAAAAAACTGGTACGCATCAGTTCCTCTCCCGGAAAAACGCGCGAAATAAATTTTTTCAATATCAACGAAGCAATGATGTTTGCCGATCTTCCGGGCTACGGATTCGCCCGAGTCACCCCGGCATTGCAGAAAAAGTGGAAAAAAATGATCGAGGAATACCTTACCCAACGCGAACCTCTTACTGCCATTATATTTATCGTGGACATCCGGCGCAATCCGACCGAGTTAGATTTGACCCTGAAAGAGTGGCTGGAAGAACTGGATAGAAATTATATTCTGGTGATTACCAAGGCGGACAAACTTTCTTCTTCGGAGCGCGGTAAGCAGACAAAAAAGATCAAAGCCGCATTCATGGGGAAAAATGCCTTGGACCTTACTGTCTATTCCAGCAAAGACCATACAGGAAGAAAGGAACTCTGGAGCCAACTGCAAAAATGGGCTCGCGAAGAAAAACATCCGGTCACTGAAAACCATATCGATTTGTGAGAACCTGCGTGCCTTAAAGGAAGTATAGATTTATGCAACGTCGGATTCAAAAATCCCGTTTTAATTTCCTGATAAATGTGTCCCTTGTCTTGGCAAGCGGTTTAATTTCTCTGTTTCTTTTTGACTGGGTTTTTATTAAGTATGAGAACACCTTTCTTCAAAGTTCATCCCAAGACATTCAAGTTTTAGAAAATGAAACTTTCGATTTAGCTTCCCTGGGTTTTAAAGAAAAAACAGTATCCGCTTCTAAAACACCTAATACGATTAGAATATTAAGTATCGGAGATTCCTTTGCCTATGCGGCTGTTCCCGCACCCTACACTTATAGCGATGTGCTCGAATCAGTTTTAAATCAAACGGAGGATGACCGTAATTTTGAGGTTATAAACTTAGGAATCCCAGGTATCTCGTTCCCTGAATACCTGGCTCAATTCGAGTTCTGGTCATCAAGACTGGATTTCGATGGAGTGATTTTTAATTTTTATACCGGGAACGATTTGGTGGATATGGAATGGCTACCCTATTCAAAGAAAGAAGAAATTCGGTTTAAAAATGGAGAATTCCATATTGGAAAAGGCACCTGGGTTCCACGCCTCTACCCATTCCGGTTCCTGGATTATGCCAAAGCTTATTACTCCATGTATATGCCCAAGGTGCAGGAATTTCTATACTCAGATTCTCAGACAATAAAGAGAGCGAGCCTGTTTACCTGGCACCACGCCCTTTCCAATAATATTATTGCGGGGACTGAAAATCTGAAGCTTCCGCCTTTTTACATCAAAGCCATGCGCCGCGCCTCTATTGCTTACAGGTTAAATAAGGCCGAACGAACTAGAAATGGCTACCTCTGGTTATTAGCTGTGATGGAATTAGCTCAAAAAACTATCGAGTCCGGAAAATTTGCCTTGATCCTCAATTCACCTTCCAACCTGGCTTTTTCTAAAAACATTCAGGAGTTGATCAGTGAATTAGAAGGTATTCCAGAAGGTACTTTGGATCCGCATTTGCCCGGTGCAATGGTAGCTGTCTTAGCTGAAATGCTTCAGTTTAAGGGAGGTATTATAGATCCTCTTGATTGTTTAGCCAGCTATGCTGAAGCCGGCAAGGAATTATATTTTTCAAACTATAGCGATACCCACTGGACCCGGGAAGGAAACGTAATCGTAGGAAGAATATTGGCGGACCATATTTTAAAGGACTGGTTAAAAATAGAAAGAAGTGAAGAGTTTCCCGTTTGCCCTGATGTGGAAGGTTCACCTAAAAAGAATAGATTAGGTGCAGAGATAGCCCTTTCTACTTATAAAGCCTGGTTGACAGAACAACCCTAAAATTAAAATGAGCAAAAATGAGGCGGAAGATTAAACAAAAAAAATCCCCTTCCCGGAAGCGGGAAAGGGAATCGGGTCATGCCCGGTGAGAACTGGTAGAAGATATCATGAAAGCTCAGCATGACAAACCAACCCCCCTTTATCCCCCTTGTCATGGGGAACATTAAAGTATTGTATTGAGGGTTGAGCCTTCTTGACGATTAATGCGGTGCTGGCCTGGTGGGTTTAACCCCAGAGCTCATCCGGCACTTCGAGTCGATCAACTTTTGTGCCCTGACCGATATGCTGGTCAAGGATTTCATCCACATCTTCCGGCTGGACTTTTTGGTACCAAACACCATCCGGGTAAACAACAACGACAGGGCCCACGCCGCAAGGGCCTAAACATCCGGTATTGGCGATCATGCATTTTCCAAATAGGCCTTTTTGCTCGATCCCCATAGACAGCTTCTCAAAAATGGCGTTGGAACCACTTTCTCCACAAGATCCTCTAGGATGTCCCGGCGGGCGGCTGTTGGTACACACTAAAATATGATAACTTGGTTTCGGCATCAATGAATCTCCGTTCAGGTTTGATAAATGATCCTCGCCGCAAGCGGACAGGTAATCTAACTAAAGCCTTATTTAAAAATACGTGGCAAGCCACGGGAAATAATACCCACTTGTGGGATTAAAATCCAGAATGCTACATTAGATGTTTGA
>JABIXH010000307.1 GCA_018664975.1 Nitrospina sp.
TCTTCTTTATTTTTTGGTGGATATTGTTCACCTGCGTAGTAACGATTAGCTACATCTGTGGCACAACCGACAAGAGATAAGCCGAAAATTATAAGAGCTATAAATTTCATCCGTGAACACTCACTTTCGAGTTTAAATTCTTTAATGAATTGCTTGCGGTTCTTTCCCATTTGGAATACCTCTAAAAATGAATGTGCCGATCAATAATGCGTAAACTTTCAATTTTCTTAGCCTAGTTATTATAACCAATTATTGCAAAATATTAATTTCTTCCAACAAGAACAAACCCACCCCAGTTTGCAGGGTTCGGATATTTTTCTTTTGTTTTCAATTGAGCCATTCTCAAGGATTCTCCCAGGGAGTTCTTTTTTAATGACTGATAAAACTCATTGATTAGAAATGAGGTGGCTTCATCGGAAACTGGCCATAAAGTGGCTATGATGGATTTTGCCCCTGCATACATAAAGGCCCTGTAGAAACCTATGATTTCATCACCCGCAGAGTATTTCCCCAGTCCCGTATCACAGGCACTTAAGACAACAAGGGAGGGCTTTAATTGTAGTTGATAAATTTCTTCCACGGTCAGCTTCCCATCATTGCTCCCATCGCTTGCCAATAAAAGGGATGAATTGAATGGATCGTCGTTGTCAAAGGTCGCATGTGTCGCGAAATGCAGAACGTCATACGAAGAGGCTTTGTTCTTCAAATTGGTTTCGCTGGCCTCGTTACGCGAGAGCTTTGCTGAATCAGAAAAAAACGTGGAAGCATTATCAATTTCAATTTCGGAATAGGGCAGGTTCAATGCTTCATTATCCAGTTCGGGATTGCCCAGCAACAAGATGCTTTTCGGCGGGCCAGAATTTTGGTATTCATTGACACTTTCAGTGACAGTTTCGGCTCCCCAACCTGGCAAATACCCACTATCATCGACATCAGTAGTGACAGTTGTCACAGTAGTCGGGGTAAACTCAGATTCTCCATCCGATTCAAGCGGTCCGATCGGAGATTTGTTGGCCAGATATCGCAGTACTGTCGCACTGGGGATATAATTTAAGGTATGGTTCTCGATCAGGTATTTTTCCCCATCATGCAGTAATTGGAAGGGCAGGTAATGGAGAGGCCCGTGCGGGGAGATAATGACCCGGTTTTTGGATATATTAACGGCTACGGGTTTGACCAGTATTTCATATAATTCCTGGGATAGACTGATAAATTCATCCTGGTTCTCGCTACCCGCGGAAATCAATTCTCTAAATCGCGATACTTTTGTTATCAACTGCTCTTTACCAACAGGAACTTCCCTTATTTCTGGAGTTCGCCCTGCCAGAACAATTATGGTTTTCTCAGGTGCGACAAAATACTGAACAAAGTCGCTGTCAATGGTCGGTTTTGCGAGCAGACCCTGTGTCTCCTCAAGCGTAATGGGTTTTGCCTCGTCCAGATTATTGAATTCAATCAGGGGGGTTGTTCTGAATTTGGATGAAACATGGATTCCCCGGTTTTCTTCTAGGTACTTGATCTGGTCAAAGCTGATGGATCCGTGAGAAAGAATTTCGTTCATCTCAGAATTTTTCATCAAATAGCTCTGATAAAAATTACTCTCTTCATTTCGTGCCAGTTGTAGGTTCTTGCTTTCCAGAAGATCCGCAAATACTCTTCCTTTTGACCTTTCGACAAGATGAAAAGCCTCCCCGGCGTTATTTTCCTGGGAGTAAATTTCTATCAGTTTGACGTAAATGGAATTTCGATGGCCGGAAAATACTATTCGTTTTGTGTCCGAATCAATCGTGGCCCTCTGCTTTTCAATCAGGCTCAATGCGTTCAGGTATAATTCTCTTGCGCCAGAGCTATCGCCTGACGCAGATAAGCCATCCCCTCTTGCCACAAAAAAGTCCAACTGCTCATTCGGCCCCATGAACCGGGCATATTTTAAGTGTTGAAGAGTCAGGCTGTTCTTTTGTTGAACAAAGTTTTCTTCGATCCCCTGTTTAGTATCAACGTACTTTGCCTGCAGTTCTACCGCATCAATTTGATGTTTAAATTCAATTTCCTGTCTTTGGGCCGTTCCACCCTCATGCATCTTGGTGCTCAGCTTTACTGTGCCTTCAGTTAAATTCTGCCATTGTTGAGGGGAAAGTCCCTGTCCTCCATAAGCGGTATTATAGCCATCGGCGATAGCCACCATACCCAGCAGTGTGTAAAGCGCCACCTGTCCAACGCCTTCCAGCACGGCACTTCCAAACTTCTTGGTTCCAGTCCAAAAATTCAGCCATTTCTCGTCCGACAACTGGTCCTCTTGAAGATTTGCCTTTATTTTGGTCTCAATATCATCGATAAAAAGTTTTTGATTTTCATGGCCCTGCCGGACCGCCTCTTCAAGTTTCTCAATAGATTGATCAAATTTATCAAGATGGGAGACACCTGACTGAGTTTGGCTCGTCTTTAAATATGACATCCCAACCCAATAGTGCAGGCGGCAGAGCAAAACCAAGCTCTCCGGACTTGTTTCTTCCTGTTGGCTTATTGCTTTTTCGCCAAATTGAATAATCGGCAGGTACTGGTCTGGAGACGCATTGGGTGAAATGGATGACCAGGAATACTTTGCAAGAAGGTAGTTTTTCTCGCGGTCAGACAGGCTGTTTTCCTGGTTTTCAGACTCTAGGTCTTTGAGGCTTCCTGGTTTCCCAAGGGATACTTTTTTCGCCGCAATGGATTCAATCCCCAGATTTGTTTGTAGCAAGGTTACTCTTCTTTGGATTCGGTTACCTGTGGCGAGTAAGTCCTCTTTTCTGACGTGCTCGATCATTTGTTGAGGAAACTCCGTTACAAGGTCAGAACGATCGGCAAGAAATTTTTCCTCAAGATCAATAATGGTCAGGCGGGCCTTATCAAACTCCGCCTCTTTTTTTAATGCATCAGGGGAGAAATAAAACAAATCTGATATGAGACGATTTTCATTGAAATAATTTGAGAAGGCCAATTCCTTCAAATCTCTACTACTCAGCGAGGAATATAAATCCTGTGCCTTTTTATTGAACTCATCGGCCTTTTTAAAATCGATCAACTTTGTGGCATAAAGATTTGCCAGGTCATCTAGAATGTATAGACGAGTTTCCAGGTTTAATGACGTATTCGAATAATTATTTTCCAGAAATGTTTTAAGGTCGGAATATAATTTATAGTCATTTAAATGTTTTAGGTGAGCTTGAATTTGCCAAGGAGAGCTGAATTTAGATACTTCCTGGCAAAAAGCTGTGGAATAAGAGAATCCCAACAGTAGGAAGCTCAGGATAAAAGTTTTAATTTTCATGTTATTTGGTTTCATTTTCCTTCTGCTCATCCGAAATAACTTCTATCAAATCCATTGTATTTTTATAGAACGCCATAGTGAGGGCATGTTTTAACCCTGGGAACTGAGCCCCTGGGTGGTTATAGTTGAAAAATGGATGATGCTCTTCCTTTTCAGGAAATTTAAAATATTCGGCTCTGTGGGAAGTCTTTATGGTTCTCGCAGTCTGTGTCCCAGTGTCAGTTTGTATGAGATAGCGAATCTCCACATAAGCCCTTTTGCAATACTGGTATTTCAAAAGAACGGGTTGTATTAAAAAATGAGGACCAATCTTATCATTGGCTCCAAGTTCATTGACGTTCACAGAATTTAAGCCAAGGTCTTTAATAAAGACATGGTAAAGCCGTTCCAGTTTGCTGATAGAACCTTGATCGCGGGGGGAAAAACAATCATCACTTGAAAGAGAGTCGATGGGTTCTTCCGGGTTTTTAGAATAAATCTCGCCAGCCAAAAAGAATTTGTTTTTTTGCACACCTTCCTCATTTAGATCCTTGAGAGAAATAATCGGTGAAAAAATGAAATTTGTTTCTTTGAGGGGGAGAGCTAACTCTGAAAGCCTTGCTTTTTTATCCGATGTTTCCTCAACAACGAAATCCTGAAGTTCAATGTCAGGCATTTTCATGTCCGGAACATATTCTTTCATGTTTGCGCATGAAGGCAGAATAAATGCCAATAACAGTACTAGAGGGATGGCGGGCATATTCATGTCCCGGGACTTTGAATGTTTTTTGATGAAAAATTTCCAATTCATCGAGTTATTCCTTGGCGACCAAAGTGAAATCTTCCCTGGGAGCTCCTTGGCGATAGAGAACCAGGTACCTTCTGAATATTTTGGGGGTGAGCTTGGGCTTCCGGGGCTGCATAGCGGACATTTGAGTTCTGATATGACCAGAACAAAATATGCTTACGCTAATAGTTTCAATAAAGCTTGAAACTCCTAACACCCACAGCAAAATCTTTCCTTGTCTCCCCCCGTATGGATGCAATACGTAATAATTGCTTTACAGAATTAGTGCTAATTGTAGCATTTACAAGAGAATAAGAGGGAAATATTAGGTGTATGTGTTTATTAGACGCAAAGGTTGCTTTAATAAGGCATTTTATTTAATAAATTGCTTTATTGTGTCTTATTAGCAGGGGATTAGAGTGGGGGGGGGTAAATAAACTTATGACAAGGATGTTCCTTGGGGGATTTGTCAGCTTCGCATGTATTTAGTGATAAACTTGGGATTACTCTCCCAAAAAAGAAGTATTTATTTTACTGTTTATACGGTCGTAAGCCTTTTTGATTGATTCCGAGTTACGCGTTTCTCTATCCAGTTCATCGAAGGCATCCTGTTTACGTCGCGCCTTTTTCTTCAGGAACTCCTGATACAATTCATACGCTTCTTCTTCAATGGTCTCTATTTTGGCTAACCGCTCTTCATACTCCTGTTTGGATATGCTCCCGGTATTGAATCGGGCGCAGAGCTCCTGGTATCGCACAATCAAACCCTGCACTGTTTGATCCCAGTCGATGCCGGTTTTTTTGCCAAAACTGATTTCCGGACCCGCTCCGAATAGAAAGTTTCCGACCTTAAAGCCAAGGGTAATACGCCCGTCTTCTGATTTATGGACTGAGCAGTCCTGCTGTTCCACCATGATATGTTTGGTGCGGGTATTGTCGAGGTACAGCTTGATTTGATCCGCGTAGACAAGGCTTGGCATGAATATTACCAGGCCTGCTAGAATAAATTTAATGTGCGGTAGCATCTTGCTTGCATCTCCTTCGACTTTTAACGACTTCTAATTTTTCCCTTCATTTCTTCCATCATATCTTCTAACTCGTCTTCAACCTGTTCAAACAGGTCTTGTTCCTTGTATGGCCGGACCTCGGTTAATATTTCCGGTTCTTTGGGAGGGTCTTGTTTTAGTTCAGGCGTAATTTCAGTTGGCTCTGGTTTCTGTTTCGGGACAGGGACTATCCCCGCGTTCTCAGTAGGAGCTTGCTTTTCTTCGGGAGGGTTGGACTCCTGTTCTTGATGCATTGCAAAACTTTGCGAATAGCCAACGGAACGCATCCACTTCATTGCGACAGTGGATTTTATTGAAAAATTCACATCGGTTATGGTTATGCCACTCTTTCCCTTACGGGCAATCATCGAGTTGATGCCTACCATATGACCGTACTGGTCGATCAAAGGACCTCCAGAGTTCCCCTTGTTGATACTCGTCTCTGTCTGGAAAACATCTTTACCACGGGTGCCCTCAAAATTTTCTATAAAACTACTTATGGTCCCCGTGGTTAAAGTCCACAACCCTCCTTGTTCGGGGTGGCCTATGGCCAGGACAGGATCACCAATTGAAGTTCTATTTAAATCGGATAATTCCAGTAGAGGAAGATGGTTGGAATGTTGTGGGCTTTGAATTTTTATAATCGCCAGGTCCAGGCGGTTGGAGTATTTAACCAGGGTGGCTCTAAATTTTCGGGAGGTATCTTTTTTTAAATTCCCTGTTACCCGTTCCGGTTTTAGAAAAACTCTTATCGCATCAAAAGGCTTCTTTCTTTCTTCATTGAAAATCACATGGGCATTGGTGAGAATCAAGCCGTCTTCACTGATTATGGATCCCGTTCCGTTACTGGCAAATCTTTGGCCGCGATCTACTGCGGAGATCAGCACTACGGCCTTAGATGTTTCCTCATATATACTTTTAGGATCAAAATCCCGACCTGAGGCCGGGCTGATGAAACAAAGGCTGAGAGCAATCAGAGGAACCCAGAACCTCATTATGATGCTCCTTCTTTCTTGAGGAGTTCCTGTTCCAGCTCTTCATGGAGTTTGTCAGCCCTTTTCTTTATTTCTTCTCTTACTTCCTTGGATAGTTCCTTGTGTTCATCCAGGTTCTTTTTAAATGATTTAAGGTCCAACCGTGCCAGAGAGAACAACTGATTTTTTCCAGGGTGCTCCCAGTGATCAATAATCATAATTCCTGTAAGCGTTGAATCGGTCAGTGTTTTAATTACCACTTCTACATTCTGCTCTTCAGATGTGGCAGTAAAATCACCTGCTGTAACAGAAGCCTGATAATCCTTACCTAATGATGCGGTATAAAGTTTGAATGTCTTTGCCAGATCGTTCCTGGCTCGGTCGTCTGCTGCTGTTCTTTGTAAGGAATAATTTTTAATTCCAGTAGCTGACCCCACACCATAAAACACCTTGCCATCTGAATCTTCAAAGGCTCCCGGTCCTTTTGTGACCCATTCAGGAGGTTTATAATCCCCTAATGTGGTCCTTGTGGGTTCTGGGGTGCTTGTGCAGCCGCCAATCATGGCCAGAAGCAATATTAACCCCCCAAACAATGAATACCTGTTTCCATTTTTCATTTTATTTTCCTCCCAGGTTTACCAAAATAAGAAATTGCTTAACTTTAAACCTTAATAATGTATAAATAATTTTGAGAAATGGAGCCTGCTTAAAAACCTCTCCAATATTTTATACTACATTTTTCATGCCATGGGTTTTAGGGGCACATTGGACAGGGAGATTCATTCGAATTTCCCAAATTATAGAACAGAAATTACGTAAATGGTGGTAAATTAACGAGTATTCTGATTGGTGGTGAATATTTTTATATGTATACCTCCACCTGGGTATTGCATAATTACAGTTTTTAGTGCATGGATGCATGATTCCATGCATGAATCCATGCATGGATTTTAAGGTATCAGTGAAGATTGGTTGGTTCAATTAGAAACATGATTGTAAAAAAAATAGTACTACAAAAAAGTCCCTCTATTTATATAGGTATTTAGTGACCTGAAATGATTTGAAAGAAATATGAACCGCTGTCTTGTGTCTGATTTTTGTGCTGGGGTATGGATATTGCTCTTTAAACAGTTAGGCCGTATCTGAAATTTTCTTCAAGGGAGTAACGATGCAGTTAAAAACCACCATGACCCTGGCAGGTTCGTTGATTTTAATCATGGTATCCGGTTGCGCGGGGGGGCTGAAAGGATTGGGAGTAGAGCAGGATACAATCCTAGAGGAGTCGGCCCCTTCTTCCTCCCCACGGCCAGACTGGACCCTGAGTAAGGGCGATCCTCGTTTTCCCCAGGCTCGGTATCTTATCGGGGTTGGTATTTCTGATAAGAATTCCGTTTCCGCTGAAGAGTCAGCCCGGTCGAACCTGGCTAAAAACCTGAAGGTCAAGATCAACTCCACAATGGTGGATGTTTCCACAACAGAGCA
>JABIXH010000308.1 GCA_018664975.1 Nitrospina sp.
CCACGGCAAAGGTTGAAACGACTCGGTCATCTTCTAGAATTGAAGTCTACTGGGACGATGGCCAAACAGATGTTCTGAAACTTCCACCGGGTGTTTTATTTGATCAACCTCTGGAAATTATGGGCCAAGATGACTTATTGCCGAAAGGAACCTACCAGTTTAGCCACACATATAATGTATCTGAAGACGGCAAACCGTTTAGAAAACTTGTACAGGTGACAGTGGATAGCAAAGATGAATCTACGGATTTTAGGGTTCAGGAAATTTTTTTAACTCCGAGGTATAAGATAAACTACTACGAAAGCACTGTCTATGTTAAGGATGATTTCGATTTTCTTGAAGGGTCCCAAAACTTTGATATATACCAAAGGATTGATGGAGAACTTGTAGGTCACTGGAAATGGAAGCCGGGTAAAAATTTAGGATCAGAATTTGGCTTAAGGCTGGAAGGAAGTGCGATTTCCCGTGAACTGACAGTGGACGACTGGGTTAATATTTCATACCGAATTATTGAACATGATACTTTAAGTCAAAATGATGTGGTCAACATCAGCGTATATATGCACCCGGATCTGAATGAAGACGGTAATGTGCCTGTTGATAAGACAGGTACAGATGTTGGAGGAGAACTTGGTGATAATACGGCTGGAATCAGGTTTCAACGTTCAATTCAACTAATAGCCAACCAACCTAATAGCAGTACTGTTTTCGCATCAAAGGAGTGATGCCGGTCTCACACTCGACTAAATTTTTTTAGACGTTCTCTGGATGAAAGGGCCTAGCCGGTTTCGGTTAGGCCCTTCTGTGTTAGTGGTCGCACTTTCGGCCAATTATCAAAGAGCCCGTGAGCTTTCCAGCGTGTTTTTCAATACTTCTAGCTTAAAGCTAAGTTTTTGACCCCATAAAATCCTGACACAAGTCTGTCACAAATCGGGGGTCAATAAACTGGCATGGATTGAAAGGTATTGAAACTAAAGGAGTTTTTTGATCGGGGTTTTGCTTCTAACGGTCGCACTCGCCGCCGATCATATTGATCATGTCAAAGGTCGGGATGATGTCGGCCAGCATTCCACCCTTACACATATCACCCATAGCCTGAGTCATGGTAAAAGAGGGTGGGCGAACCCGGCATTTATAAGGTTTGCCGGTGCCATCACTGACGAGATAAAATCCCAATTCGCCATTTGCCGCTTCAGTCGGGAAATAAACTTCACCAACAGGGGGTTTGAGTCCATCAATAACAATTTTGAAATGGGCGATCATTTCTTCCATGCGTGAATAGACATCCGGTTTGGAAGGGTTTCGCAAATAAGGATTCGCAACATTGATCGGGCCATCTGGCATATCGCGCATGGCCTGTTTGATGATCCTTAGACTTTGTTTGATTTCCTCCATCCTGACTAGGTAGCGGTCGAAGTTATCGCCGGTTTTACCCAGAGGAATATCAAAGTCGATCTTATCGTAGCAAAGATAGGGGTGGTTTTTACGAACATCGTAATCGACCCCGCTGGCGCGTAGACAGGGTCCGGTGAAGCCCCATGAAATAATTCTATCTACGGGGATCTGGCCGGTGTCTTGCATCCGGTCAATAAAGATTCGGTTTTTGGTCAGCAAGTTATCTACGTCTTCAAAAAGTGAATCGAGTTTGGGGTAAGTTGCCTTCAGGTCTTCATCAAACCCGGGAGGCAAATCACACATCAGGCCGCCAATACGGATGTAATTAGAGGTCAGACGGGCACCGCAAACCTTTTCCAATAAATCCCAGACAATTTCACGGGCTTCTACAAAATAAATAAAAGCGGTCAAGGCACCGAGTTCCAATGCCGCGGCGGCAATATTGGTGTAATGGTCGGAGATTCTTGCAAGCTCATTAGTGACCACCCGGATGTAAGAACAGCGTTCGGTAATTTTAATGTCGCAGAGCTTTTCTACAGCCAGGGCAAAGCCAATGTTGTTCATGATGGCAGAGCAATAATTCAACCGGTCTGTGTAGGGAAATACATTTGAGTAGGTCACGCTCTCGCACATTTTTTCAAATCCGCGGTGCAAATAACCAATTTCTGTTTCCAGATTGACTACGGTTTCCCCATCCAGAGTCAGGAGAAATTTTACCGTCCCATGGGTGGCTGGATGTGAAGGGCCCATATTCAGGACCATGTGATCGGTATGTAAATTCTCTTTTAAGTCAGCCATTTATTTAACCAGCTTTGGAAATTTTTACGTTAATCAAACCTTCTTCACCGTTTCTCAATGCATTAACCGGAACGTTGACCCAGTTTTTCGGGATATAAAGCATTCCCAAACTGGTCACTCTACTGGTCTTGACTTTCACCTCCACCTTGCCGGCGGAAGACTCAACTACAATCTGGTCGCCCGTGGAGATTCCCAACTTCTTGGCATCCTCAGGGTTTATCTCCGCGATACATTCAGGTCCTATATCGACCAGAGCTTTAGCGTGCTGGCTGTAACTTCCGATATGGAACATATGATTGTTCGTTTGCAGGGTAAAAGGAAAGTCTCCTGAAGCATTATTTGGATCTGCTGAGCTACTATTTACATGGAATTTAGGATTTGTATTTACAGAATCCAGTTTCCACTGCACAGATTTATCTCCGGGGAAAACTCCTTTGTAAGCTGGGGTTCCCTCTTCAATTTCTTGTTGTACGCTCGTGACATCCGTGTTGTCGAAAGGTTTACCCAATGCGGCCGCCATTTCAATCAAGATGTCAAAGTCTGGTTTGGACATCCCCTGCGGGATTACTGCAGGCGCAACACGTTGCACGTGTCGGGACATATTTGTGTAGGTGCCTTCTTTTTCCGCGAAGGTTGAAGAGGGAAGAACAATGTCGGCCATTCTTGCTGTGTCGGTCATGAATACATCGGTGACAACAAGAAACGGAACGGTTCGCAAAGCTTCTTTAACCAATTGCGGTTTGTAATAGGATTGAAGGGGATCTTCTCCAGCGATAAAGAGAAATTTTAAAGTTCCATCAATACAGTTTTGGAACAGGTCTGCATCCTTATTGTTACTTTTGTTTGATTGATAGACCGGTAGAAATTCTGGCGTACAGCCCATATCATTAACCCCCTGGGAATTACAATGCTCTCTGGGGGGATAAATGCTAACGCTACCCGTACTGCCATGTTGGACGAGTGTGCAAAGATTGAGCAGGGCATTGAGAATCTCTTCCCCCTGGTTTGTATCCAGAATATCATTCCCGATAATGACGAAACGGTCGGCGTCTCTGGCAAAACTTTCTGCCGCCCGGGTGAGAACATCATCTGGCAAGCCGGTGGTTCTTTCCACAGCTTCTGCTGTATAGGATTCTAAAGACTGCACCCATTCAATATAGTTAGGGATGGCATTCTGCGCTTTCCCGACATCTACCAATTTATTGTCAATGATGATGCGCGCTAACCGGGAGGCAACAATCAAATCAGAACCATGATTATAAGTCATGCGCACATCAACTTTAGCATTGCTGTCAAAAACTACTTTTCTTGGATTAGCGATCAATAAATCGGTGTTGGAAAAGATTGTTCCAAACCGAATGGAATTTCCACCTACAGGATATTCAGAAGGGAGGTCGGAATTGAAAACCAACACCACATCGGCTTCCTGCAACTTCGTAATGGGTTGTGACGGAATTCCATTTTCATAGCAGTTCAGCATGAATGAATTCAGGTATGGAGCTCTTAAATTGGCAAGATTGTTAACTTGATTGGAGCCCAGCAGATCGCGAAACAGTTTTTGGAATAGATAACCTTCCTCGTTAGTCAGTTTCTCGGAGCCTATTCCGGCAAGGCTGTCGGGTCCACTGCGGTTAACGGTTGTTTGCATACGGTCAGCAATGGTTTCCAGAGCTTCTTCCCAAGTTACTTCTTTATAGCTTCCTCCCACATTCATGAGAGGGGACTCAATGCGTTGATCGTTATGGATGATGCCGTGTCCCAAACGCCCTTTGGCGCAGAGATTACCCTCATTGATGCCAACATCATAGCCTTCGTCCGCTTCAATGCGTATGACCTGTCCCTTTTTGCTTTCAAGCTTGATCGTGCAACCCCATGAACAGTAGTTGCAGGTTGTGTGGGTGTTGGTAAACATGGCCGCCAAACCCCTTGCGCCTGATGTCATATCCATCAAAGCACCTGTTGGACAAACTGTAATACATTGTCCGCAGAATTCGCAGTCCAGGGGCTCGTCATTGGCCGTACCAATGCCAACACTCATTCCTCGTTTATGAAAGTCCAGGGCTTGAACTCCCTGAATTTCATCACAGGCGCGAACACACAATCCACACATGATGCAACGGTTGAGATAAAACTCGATAATAGGATTGGTTTTGATGCTGGGTTCGTTACGGCGCTGAATCTCAAATCGCCCGTTGAACATTTGTAGCAGGTCGGTATTATCCTGCAAGGGGCAAACCCCGGACTTGTCACAAATCGGGCAGTCCAGCGGATGCTCGACTAACAGCATCTCCAGGCAGGCTTTATTGTAACGATCCGTTTCTTCTGTTCCCGTGTGTACTTCCATGCCATCGGCAACGGGTTGGGTACAGGAATAAACCAGTTCTTTTTTGCCATCGACTACCGTTTCAACCATGCAGGTCCGGCAAGCCGCAAAAGGCTTTAACTTTCTGTTGTAACAAAGATTGGAGACCTGGGTATCATTCTGGTTACACGCTTCCAGAATGACAGTGCCCTCAGGAACGGAAACCTCTTTGTCGTTAATTTTTATATTGCAGGCTTTTTTGGTAACGGTACTCATTAAGCGGTAGCCTCCTCAATTGCCGGTGCTTCGGTATCATCCAGCTTGTATTCGCCCAGAATATTTAATGTTTCTTCCGGGTCTATATTTCCGTGAGTGTCTTCACCAATAATTGCCATTGGGGCGGCTCCACAGTTGCCTAGGCAGGAGGCAGTCTGTAAGGTAAATAGTTTTGTGTCGTCCGTTTCGCCAGGTCGAATATGATAGCGGTCGTGAATTTTATCACCGATGATTGGAGCTCCCTTTACAAAGCAGGCAGTGCCATAACAAAGTTTGATTATATGTTTTCCCGGCTCGGTAATTCGAAGCTGAGGATAAAATGAGATCACCCCATATATTTCAGCCCGAGTTACATTGAGAAAATCCATCAGTAACTCCATAGCGGGCATGGGCAGAAACCGGTATATGTCCTGGATTTTCTGTAATGTTGGAATGAGATGACTGCGCGAGGTATCTGGAAGATTTTTAAGGACTTCCTCAGTCGGCGCAAGATCTATCTCTTCTTCATCGACACTTTGGTCTGCGATTGGGATCTCGTTGGTTTCCATAGGATAAACCTTTACTGAATTAATAAAATCAGCGCATTCTTGCTTATCAATTTACCAAGAAAATAGGGGGATTTTGAAAAAAAAATAAGAATCTATTAGATTTTCGTGAATAGCACCATTTTGCATGAATCCCGCTTGGAGGCCGAAGTATATAAGTTCAACGGATTTACTGTCAACTTATTTATTAATAAAGGCTTTGATCCGTTAATTCCTTGAGTTTTAAGTGGCTATAAGGGGGTGTTTTATAGGGGTGAGATGAATAGGGGGCATGAACTGTATTGCAATCAAAATTTGCTCTCACCAACGAGGCTATATTGGAGTCAGCGACAGGTTGGGAAAAAACAGGTTTCAGGGAATCAGAATGACATCGAGTTCTTTGGGAAATGAGTTGAATGATTTATTAGATGGATTAGTTTCTTTTTCGAGCTCTTTTTGAACAGCGGCCAATTTCTCATAGGCCCCTGAGTGATTTGGGTTCATTTGCAGGACCTGGCGGAACTGGTCCTGAGCTTTCTGATAATGATTGAGCTTGCTATAAACGAGTCCCAGACTGTAATGGGCATCTGTATTTTCAGGATTGAGGGAGATGGTGCGTTTCAGAGGGGGCATTGCCTCGATAAAACGATTTTCGTCCATTAAGGACCAGCCTAAACTGAACAAGGCTTTCTGGTTATCAGGATTCAACGCCAGGGTTTTTTTGTATTGTTCTATGGCTTCTGGATGACGCCCAAGAATTTCGTATACCATGCCTAAATTGTAGTAGCCAGTCTGAAACTTGGGGTAGGAGCGAGTGGCTTCCTGAAACATTTTTATTGCTGTTTCATAATCCTGATGGAAAATATAAATTGTTCCCAACTGGTTGTAGGCATCGGTAAAGTCCGGCTCAATTTTAATTGCTTGTTTGTAGGAGGCAATAGCTTCTGGATACATTTCCAGCTTTTGGTAGGTCTGCCCCAAATGGTTAAAGGTTTCTGAAGAATCCGGTTTAATTTTGACTGCTTTTAGATATGGAGCGACCGCTTCTTCCGGGCGACCCAATCGGATCAAAGTAAGCCCAAGATAAAATTGAGCTTCAAATGATTCAGGATCCTGTTTGACGGCTTGTTCCAGGTGTGGAAGGGCCTTTTCAAACTGGTTCATTTGGACCAGACTTTTGCCGGATAACAACCCAACTTCCCTGCTCGAGTCAGGGGCTATTTTCAGGGCGGTATTGAGATATATTGCGGCTTCCTGGTAATTTCCCAGAATTGAGTTGAATTTTCCCAGTTGTAGAAGTGTGTCAAGGTGGTTGGGATTTAACTCCAGGGCATTTTTTAAAGATTCGATTCCTTCTTCAAAGCGCCCCAGTTCACCAAAGGTGACTCCCAGTTTGTAATGAGTCTCTTCTAACTCAGGGTCTATTCGTAAAGCTTTTTCAAATTCCCCCAATGCTTCTTTTGATTGTTTCTGCTTTGCATAGATCCATCCTAACCGGACGTGTCCTTCAACATAATCAGGGTTGATAGCCACGACTTCCTGATACGCAAGCCCTGCATCTTGATAGCGTCTTAAAGATTCAAAAATTTCTCCAATCTGGAAGTAAGCGTCTAGATTGTTGGGATCCAGGTTTACAACTTGTTTGAATTGCTCCAAGGCATTATCGGTTTCTCCAAGCTCTTGATGCAACCACCCCATATTGTAATGCGCTTCGGGAAAGTTTTTGTTCAAGCGGATGGCTTCCTGAAAGCTATTTATGGCATCGCGGTTTCTGTCAAGCTGGGAATATGCCACGCCCAGTTTGAAATGGGCAGTAGGGCTTCTAAAGTCAATACGCGCGAACTCCAGGTAAGGAGATAACGCTTTTTCATGTTCCCCCATGTTTCGATAGGCATTTCCCAGAAAATCGTATGAGTCTGCATAGCCAGGGTTAATGGTGATGGAATTTTTTAAGGGCTCAACGGCTTTTTCATTTTGTTGGGAATTTATATAGGAACGGCCTATACCAATATAGGCTTCAAAATAATTTGGGCTAAGACGCAGGGTATCTCTATAAGCTTGTATAGCTTTAATGAATTTATTTTGTTGGAGAAAACTTTGACCCATTTCAAAATAGGCATCGGGGTAAATTGGGGAAATTTCCAATGTCCGATTGAAATGTTCAATGGCTTTGGCATGTTCACCCAAGGCCACAAAAACTCGCCCTAAAGTAAAATGGGCGATGACCATTTGGGGTTTTGCTTTAAGTGCAGTTTGAAGAGGGACCAGGGCTTTATCATATTCCTCCAGTTGGGCATAAGTCCAGCCTAAGCCAAATAGGGCTTCCCCATAATTGGGTCCCAGGCGGGTAGCCTCTTTGAAGGCATCAATAGCTTCTTCATACCTTGCTACCGCTCCCAGACTTGAACCCAGACCACTATGCGCCGCCGCAAATAGAGGTTCCAGCTCTATAGCCTTTTGGAACTCTGCGATGGATTTACTATAGAGGCCCATTGTGTAGTAAGCCTGACCCAGGCCAAAATGTGGAGCATAATCCTTAGGGTCGGTTTCTGCGGCCTTATTCAATGTTTCAATTATGTCCTCCCTGGCTATGGCCGTATTCGATAGCGCCGATGCCCAGATACTCAAAAGCAATAAAATTATAGAGGCCACTTTTAACATAGAATCACTCAATTAAACCTACTGGTAACATCCTCTGGATAAGACTCAATATTGTGGATAGCCAGGTCTGAACCTCTTTGCTCATCTTCTTTGTCGAGACGGATTCCGACCGTTTTGTCTAGTACTTTATAGACTGTAAATCCAAATGCCAAACCGACTACTATGGCAATTAGTGTGCCGATAAGTTGTGCGAGAAAGCTGACATCACCCAGGCCACCCAACGCTTTTTGACCAAAAATTCCACAGGCTATTCCTCCCCATGAACCGGCGATGCCATGTAGGGGCCAAACACCCAGCACATCATCAATCTTTAATTTTTCCTGTTCCCAGGTAAAACCTTTAACGAAAATAACTCCAGCTATTGCCCCAATTAGCAGGGCGCCAATAGGATGAACCTGATCCGAACCGGCACAAATGGCAACGAGACCTGCCAGTGCTCCGTTGTGGATGAAACCTGGATCATTTTTAGAAATTACCAATGCCGCGATAATTCCTCCTGCCATTGCAAAAAGCGAGTTGATGGCGACTAAACCAGATATTCCCTGTAATGTAGCGGCGGACATAACATTAAAACCAAACCATCCTACGCAAAGCATCCAGCTTCCCAAGGCCATAAAGGGGACGTTACTAATAGGTATAGGGCGACTACGGCCCTCGGAGTCCCACCTTCCCAAACGAGGTCCGAGAACTATTACTGCGGCAAGGGCAATCCAACCTCCCATCGAATGGACGACCACGGAACCTGCATAGTCATGAAAAGGCACCCCCCCGGTTAAACTGGTCAGCCATGAACCTTCTTGACCCAGGAATGTGATTTGTCCCCAGACCATACCTTCAAAGAGAGGGTATGCTATTCCGACAAAAATACCGGCCGCGAATGCTTGAGTCAAGAACTTGGCGCGCTCGGCAATTCCACCCGATATAATGGCGGGGATAGCGGCGGCAAACGTAAGTAAAAAGAAAAAATGGACCAGTTCATACCCTTGATCTTTTGCCAGCAACTCCTCTGCCGGCTGAAACATGTATATCCCGTAGGCAATCCCGTAACCAATAAAGAAATAGATTAGAGTGGAAAGGGCAAAATCCACCAGAATCTTTACCAATGCATTCACCTGGTTTTTTTTTCGGACAGTTCCTACTTCAAGAAATGCGAAGCCCCCGTGCATGGCAAATACCATTACTGCGCCAAGCATCATAAACAGGACGTCACCACTGCTTACAAGTGAATTAAAGTCTTTATCCATTGTTTTTCCCCTTTTCAGGATTTATGAATTTGTTTGCTCATCATTAGAATCCCTTAAGAGGCTGAAACCGATTCATCGTTAAGTAGCTGTGATTACCACTGGCTTATCGACTATTTGGCCTCTAAACAATAGGAAAAATTCTAATTTTGGGTGAGCTCAGGTGAACTATAAACATTCATTCCGGGAAAATAAACAGAATTAAATCTGGAGAATACTGTTCGGGAGTAATAAATAGGGCTAAGAATGAGAATGAACTTTGATAAGTAATTAATAAATAAATAGTTATCGGATATAGTTGCTTTTGAGGAAGAAAGGGGTTACCGGCTAAGACAAGCGACCAAAGATGGGTCGCTAAACATTTTCCCCATTAATTCAGAAAGGCTGGCGTTCAATAGTTTTTCATTTGGAAACGTTGCAGGGTTTATGCCAGACCGCTTTTTCCTTGAGGTGAATATTTTGCTAAGACTTTCTCCATGGTTTTGACAAGTGGCTTTGACATCTGCTTTGACCTGAACGCTCATACGCGGGATATTTTCTTTATAAAGGCTTTTTATTTGTAAAATTTCAACTTTCAAAAACCTATTTGCTCTTGAATTGGAGGTTTTTGGCAAAAAGCCTAACTTTGATAAACCTTGCTGGATTCGGGTTAAAAATATATCTTTTAAATCCCCTTGGGAGGTGATGGTAAACTTTCGCACTTTGAGTCCCCCCCGCCATTTGGAAATAATATTGCTAGAGCGGATATCTACTACTTTTACCGCTACGGGAAGGTTTCTGCCAATTTCGGAATTGTGAACAGGGATTTCAGGGTCGATGAAAACACGATGATTTTTCGCGCAACCTGATGAAAAGACAAATAGCGTCAAAAAAGCTGAAAAAATAATATTTTGAGAGTTAAAATTCATTTAAAGTTGAAATGAGATTAGAATATGTTCATTCTAATTTATCTAACCTTTAAAATTAAGTTTAAAATGAGATCTCTTAAAATTAAGTCATTGAAAGAGGGTATGGTGACTGCGGCAGAAGTGAAAGATAGAATGGGTCGGACTTTATTGACTTCCGGTCAGACTATTACTGCGCAAAATTTAAAAACTCTAAAAGCCTGGGGCATTGCTGATGTGGCTATAGAGGATTCTGCCGCACCAAAAAAAGCTTCGCAGGAAGTTGAAGAAATAGAGATTAAAGCATCCCCAGCTATTGTTAAAGAACAGGAAACTCTGTTTAAAAATTCTGACCGAAGACACCCGGCGATTGCCGAACTGTACGATGTTTGTTTGTCGAGAAAAGTTCAAATGCAGTTAGAAGATTAATTAATGAAGGGAAGTAAATTGGACATACGTAAACTTATTGAGCAGTCACCGCAGATATCATCACTTCCCACTATTTTTTACCAAATTAACGAGGCGGTTGAAGACCCGGAGTGCTCTTTCGTTGAAATAGGGGAAATTATTAGCGGCGACCCTTCTTTAGCAGCACGTCTTTTAAGAATTGTGAACAGCTCGTTTTTTGGTTTTCCGAGTAAAATCGAAACCATCTCCCATGCTGTAACGATTGTAGGAATGGCTCAACTGCATGACCTTGCTTTAGCGACTACAGTGGTCAATCAATTTAAGGGCATATCCAAAGAATTAATGAGTATGGAAAAATTTTGGCTTCATAGTGTCGCAACAGGATTAGCGGCAAGGATCATTGCAGTTTATAGGAGAGAACCCAATGCGGATAGATTTTATTTGATGGGAATGCTTCATGATTTGGGGCGACTTGTTTTGTTTTTGAATATTTCTGATCAGATGCAAAAGGTTATGGACGCTTACGAGAAAGGCGGGACTTTGCATGAGGTGGAAAATGAAATTGTAGGAGCGGATCATGCGGCCGTAGGCGGCATGTTGCTGGAAGTATGGAAACTGCCTGAGATGCTTCAAGAAGCGGTAGGTTATCATCATATGCCCAATCAATCACCCCATTACCCCTCCGCCGCATCCATTGTCCATGTCGCAGATATTATTGCGCATGGAATGGAATTGGGGACATGCGGTGAAAGGTTTGTCCCTCCCTTGAATGCGAAGGCTTGGGAAATGTTGGATTTACCAATCAATCTTTTGTCGTCAATTGTTGAACAGGTTGACCGACAGGCAAGCGAAGCGGTTGAAATGTTCCTTTAAAGTATGACGTTGTGAGCAAAGAGAATTCCAAAAATTCAAAAAGTAAGGACCAAATCAGGATTGAGTTTCTCGAAAGGCAAGCCCGACTCAATTTATTTGGACTGGATATACTTGCCTCACTGGGCGAGCTACAGCATAGTGCTCACCTGGGTCGCGATCCCCATCGGATATTAAATGTGGCCTTGAACCATGTGAAGCGCCTTGTTGATTTTCAGGTTGTTGCATTTTATTTGGTGGATGAGGATAGTTCCGACTTTGTCATGGCAGAAGTTACACCTTTAGCAGAAAAAGAATTGATCAAAGCTGAAGTAGACAGGGAAATAGAAAATGGTTCATTTGCCTGGGCACTGAATCGTAATCGCGCGGTGGTGATCAAAGACCCCTCTCATGATCATTCACTGGTCTTTCATGTATTAGCCACCAAAACCCGTGTACGAGGTATGTTTGTCGGCCGTATCCTGCCAGGCGGCAAGCCCGTTAACGAAACCATTCTTTATCCTTTATCAGTAATTCTCCAAAATACCTCCAATGCTCTGGAAAGTGGCGCACTGTACAAAATGATTTGGGAACAAAATCAAAATCTTGAAGAAACAGTTCGAATTCGTACTCAAGACTTGGAAAAGCAAACCTTGGAACTTAAGGAAGAAATTGCATTCCGAAAAATTGCAGAGGAGTCTCTTGTCCTTGCTAAGGAAGAAGCAGAAGCGGGTGCTCGGGCAAAAAGTGAATTTCTTGCGAATATGAGTCACGAAATCAGAACTCCATTGAACGCTATCCTTGGCTATGGAGAAATTTTACAATTTGAAGCGAGAAAATTACAACGTCCGGATTTTATTGAGGACTTGAAGGCCATTGAGTTTGCCGGACGTCATTTATTAAGTTTGATAAATGAAATTCTAGTGTTATCAAAAATTCAGGCTGGGAAAATGGAGATCCATCCCGAATACTTTGACCTTTCCCAACTCATCGATGAAGTGGTATCTACCGTAAGGCCTTTGGCGCAAAGGAAAAAAAATAAGCTCGAAGTTATAAAGCAAGAGTTGCCAGAATCAATGAATTCTGATTCTTCGCGCATCCGCCAGATATTATTAAACCTGTTGGGGAATTCATGTAAATTTACAGATGATGGGGAGATCAGCCTGACTGTTACAAGGAAAATTGTTGACGGTGTGAGGTGGATTTATTTTACGATTGGAGATACAGGAATTGGTATAGAACCTGAAAAAATTCCTGAATTATTTGAAGAGTTTGCCCAGGCAGATTCTTCCACAACCAGAAAGCATGGTGGAACAGGGCTGGGTTTGACCATCAGTAAGCGTTTGTCACAACTATTAGGCGGGGATATTCAAGCAACCAGTGAAATGGGGAAAGGAGCATCGTTCACAGTTTTTCTGCCAGAAAATTTTTCCCAAATAAAATCTTTTGAAGGGCAAGGAGTTAGTCAGTGGTCAAAATGGGCGGGCCGATTTCTGGATGATGAACCGAATTTTGATTCTGAAGAAAACTCCGCAAGACCTTTCAATTTAGAAATAGACTCACAATTGGATCATGTTCTGGTTATTGATAATGATGAAGTTGTTTGTAACCTGATTAAAAGATTTCTTGAAAAAGAAGGATGTAGGGTGGAGTTTGCCCATGATATTGAAACAGGGTTACGCCTGGCTGAAAGAATACGTCCTCTAATAATTATTCTGGATGCCGGGATCGAGGGGGTAGATGGTAATAAGGCATTAGTCAAGTTCCAAGAAAATCCAAGCGTTGCATATACTCCCGTAATTTTATTGACCGAAGCCGGAGCAACACCTGGAATGGAAAAGGGTGTTGAATACTTATCTAAACCCCTTGATTGGGATCAGTTTGTTACCATTTTTAAAAAATATCAAGTAAAACCAACTGACTTCTCAATAATGATTGTCGAGGATGATGCGATTAATAGAGAAGCTTTGACGCGGATTTTGAGTAAGGGGGGATGGAAAGTGACTGAGGCCAGTGATGGGGCATCAGCTTTTGAGTTGCTTAATAAAAATATAGTTC
>JABIXH010000112.1 GCA_018664975.1 Nitrospina sp.
GATTAAATCTTCCATGCGTGATGCCTTGGGGCAGGAAAAAATTCCTGAAGCCGGAATTCGGGAAGGACTGGATGTCATCAAGGAACAAGTCCTGGATGAAACCACTGTTCATGCAGTCGATGAAGTGGGAGCAATGGTGGCTAAAGAGGTGGAAGAAATCGCCTCGGAAGTCGAAGAATTTGTATTCAAAAATAAGTTGTCAGGAAAGGTAGATGTCTCCTCAGATGAGCGAGGGGCAATCATAACCCTCTCAGATACGGTAATGTTTCCGCCAGGTAAATCCCGGATGACATATACCGGAGATGAGATTATTAAACAAGTCTTCGAGATTCTACAACAATTCAGTTATCAGGTTAAGATTGAAGGACACACCGATAACGCGCCCATAAGAACGGAACGGTTCCCGTCCAACTGGGAATTGTCAGCTTCCCGTGCCGCAGAAGTTGCCAGGAAACTGGTTACGGCAGGGTTCCCACCCGCACAATTGTCCATTGAAGCTTTCGCGCAATATCGGCCCAAAGTTCCCAACGACAGTCGACAAGGCCGCGCTACCAATCGCAGAATTGAAATAGTTTATCAGCGGGGTAGCATCCGCAAACATATGGTGGATATACTACGTCGATAGAGTTTTCCCACTTTTTTGAACCAAAGCCATCCGTTGATAGAGGACAAACACATTCAATTTATGCGAAGGGCGCTTGAACTTGCGGCTCGTGGCAGAACCAGTCCCAATCCCATGGTTGGTGCGGTTGTGGTCAAACGCGGGAAAATTGTAGGAGAAGGATACCATTCCCGTGCCGGCAAACCTCATGCTGAAATAGAAGCTTTAAAGCGAGCTGGCGATAAAGCCCGATCGGCTGACCTTTATGTAAACCTGGAGCCGTGTTGTCATTTTGGCCGGACTCCTCCCTGTACCGATGCGATCATTCAGGCAGGTATTAAACGAGTAATATTTGGCATGAAGGACCCCAACCCACAGGTCAGAGGGAAAGGTATGCGCGGCCTCAAAGCTAAAGGCATAATCGTTTTGTCCGGTGTTTTAAAAGAAGAATGTATGAAGTTGAATGAATCGTTTGCAAAAGTTATCAAAACAGGAATGCCGTTCGTAATTTTGAAAACTGCCATGTCACTGGATGGGAAGATAGCCACCCGCTCTAAAGACTCGCGTTGGATTTCCGGGGAGCTGGCACGAAAACATGTTCACAAGATCAGAGACTTTGTGGATGCAATCCTGGTGGGGACAGAAACAGTTCTAAAAGATAATCCGCATTTAACTTGCAGGCTGGTAAAACGTTCGGTTAAACATCCGGTTCGTATTATTCTAGATCGAAGAAATAGAATTCCGTTGAAAGCAAATGTTTTCAAAAATAGCCGATCCCAGTCTGTCATTTATGTGACCGGACCAGAAATTTCATCTGCGCGCAGGAAGGCTCTACAGGCCAAAAAAGTAGAAATTTTAAATGGTAAATGCGGTAAAAACGGGTTCCAGATCAAGGCTCTCTTGAAACAATTGGCAAACAGAGAAATGAATTCTATACTCATTGAAGGGGGTGCTCTCCTGAATGCCAGTGCCTTTAAGGCAGGTGTGGTAGATCGGGTAGTTGCATTCATCAGCCCGATATTGATAGGCGGATCCAAGGCTCCAGGTTTTCTGGGAGGCCAGGGGGTGCTGAAGGTGAATGACGCAATAAAATTAAAGAACCTTGAAGTAAAAAAAATTGGAGAAGATTTAATGGTGGAGGCGACCCCATGTTCAGTGGAATAGTTCAGTCAGTAGGAACCATTAGTGAATATGTTCAGAAAAACGAAGGGGCTGTGTTGATTGTAGATACTGACCTTTCTGAATTTGAGGAAGGTGAAAGTATTGCTGTGAATGGAGTTTGCCTTACCGTTGTCGACTCAACAAAAACGACTTTCAAGCTGGATCTGAGTACAGAAACCTTAAGCCGAACCAATTTTAAAAGTGCAAAAAAAGGTGACAGGGTTAACCTTGAGCGATCTCTTACCCCTGCGACAAAAATAAGCGGACATTTTGTCAGTGGGCATATAGATCAGGTCGGTGAAATCGTAAATATTGAGGAAAAACCAGGTGAAGTCTTGTTTCGATTTTCACACCCGGCAGAACTCAGTCCTTTCATCATGGAAAAAGGTTCCATCGCTATAGATGGCATCAGCCTGACTGTTTTCGATTGCAAAGAGAATCGATTCACTGTTTCCGTTATCCCTTTTACTTTGAGTCACACCAACTTAAGCTCAAGAAAAATAGGCGATTTAATAAATATTGAATGTGATATGATTGGTAAATATGTATTTAAAGCCTGCGAAACCCTATTGAATCCGAATGAGAAAAGACCTTCTCTTGATATTCTTCGGCAACAGGGCTTAGCTTGATTGAGGGAGAAATGGAAAAAGAATTCAGCACAATAGAAGAGGCCGTTGAGGATATTCAGCAAGGCAAAATGATTGTCATTGTGGATGACGAAGATCGTGAAAATGAAGGAGACCTGATGGTCGCCGCCGAGAAAGTCACTCCTGAGAATATAAATTTCATGGCAAAATTTGGACGCGGATTAATTTGTCTTACCCTGACCGAAAATCGGACCCGTGAACTGGGGTTGAATATGATGGTCGATGACAATCAATCTGCTTTTGAAACCCCATTTACAGTATCCATTGATGCGAGACATGGAGTGTCGACAGGAATCTCTGCGGCAGACCGGGCCCATACGATTAAAGTTGCGATTGATCCTGATTCTTCCAAAAACGATCTGGTAAAGCCGGGTCATATATTTCCCCTGCGGGCAAAAAATGGGGGTGTGCTGGTTCGCATGGGACAGACGGAAGCATCTGTGGATATTGCGCGTATTGCCGGATTGCAACCTTATGGTGTGATATGCGAAATCATGAATGATGATGGCACCATGGCCCGGGTTTCTCACCTTACGGAATTTATCAAAGAACATGGATTAAAAATGATAACGACTAAAGACCTGGCTGAATACCGACTCAAGCAGGAAGCTTTGGTGGAAGAAGTGACCTCCACAATTTTACCGACCCACTCTGGTGAATTTCGATCAGTTGTCTTTAAAAATACTCTCAATGACCAGACCCACATTGCACTGGTGAAGGGTGAGATAAGTGAAGATGAGCCAACATTGGTTCGGGTTCACTCGCAATGCTTGACGGGGGATGTTTTTGGCTCCTACCGTTGTGATTGCGGAGAGCAATTGAAGAAGTCTATGGAAATGATCAATGAGGAAGGAAAAGGGGTCCTGCTTTATTTGTATCAGGAAGGAAGAGGAATTGGAATCGTTAATAAGATGAAAGCATATGCTCTACAGGACGAAGGCAAAGATACGGTTCAGGCTAACGAAGAACTGGGATTTAAACCTGATTTGCGGGATTATGGTATCGGTGCCCAGATACTTCGTAAGCTGGGACTCGGAAAAATTAGAATAATGACAAACAATCCCCGCAAGATTGTAGGGTTAGAGGGTTATGGCCTGCATATGGTGGAAAGGGTTCACATTGAAGTGGAGGCTAAAAAAGATAATATCAAATACCTCCGGACCAAGCAGGAAAAAATGGGCCATATGTTTCAAAATATTCGATGAATCACTTAAATGGTTAAATATATAGAAGGGGATCACAATGCAAAAGGGCTTCGTGTTGGCATTGTTGTGAGTCGCTTCAATGATTTGGTGACGAGCAAGCTCCTTAGTGGTGCGCTGTCAGCACTAAAGGAAAACGGGGCTGATGAAGAAAACCTGGAAGTTGTAAGGGTTCCAGGAGCGTTTGAAATTCCGCAGGCCGCGAAAAAACTATGTTCTTCCCGAGAATTCGATGCCATTGTTTGCCTGGGAGCAGTGATTAAAGGAGAGACTCCGCACTTCGATTTTATTTCAGCCGAAACCAGCCGTGGCGTTGGCCAGGTGGGACTTGAGTTTAACATCCCTGTTTTATTTGGTGTGTTGACCACGAATGACCTTGAGCAGGCGATTGCTAGGACAGGTTCTTCCAATAAGGGAAGGGATACGGCGTTGGCGGCCATTGAGATGGTAAATTTATTCAGGAAAATTTGAGGTAACTTTATGGGGAAGCGGCGCGGCGCAAGAGAATTGGCGTTGAAATTCCTGTATCAGACAGAATTTAATCCAGAAAACCGTGAAGATCAGATGGAACAGTTTTGCGAAAGGGCGGATACCCATCCTGAAGTCATCGAGTTTATGAAATTGCTGGTCGATAAGGTTTTTGCCCGGTCTGAAGAGGTCGATATTCAGTTGAAAAAATTCAGCGACCATTGGGCACTGGACCGAATGTCCATGGTAGATCGAAATATTTTGCGTTTGGGAATCAGCGAATTGTTGTTTTTGACTTCCACCCCTCCAAAGGTAGTTATCAATGAGGCCGTTGAGATTGCCAAAAAATTTGGCTCTGACGATTCCCCAGACTTTATCAATGGAATTCTCGATAAGGTTTTTAAAGAAACTTTTAAGGATGCCTCCGCAAAGCTCGCAAAATAAACCGTGCCATGCGTTATATTATTTTCTCCGATTTGCACAGTAACTTTGAAGCTCTGAATCAATTCCAAATAGAAATAGAAACTATTGGCTACGACAAACTGGTTTGCCTCGGGGATATTGTTGGTTATGGTGCCGACCCCAACCCTTGCGTTGAGTGGGTGAGGGAAAATGCAGATTTCACCGTAGCTGGAAATCATGATTGGGGAGCGGTTGAAAAGACGGATATTAGTTGTTTTAATTCCTACGCCTATGAGTCGTGCTTGTGGACAAGGGAGCAACTGACCGGGGAAAATAAAAATTTTCTCCGATCTCTTCCACTAGATCATGAAGAAGCAGGGGTTTATTGGGTACATGCGTCTCCCTTCGAGCCGGAAGCCTGGCATTATGTGACTTCAAAGGTTGGGGCGAAACGATATTTTAGAAATTTTGAAGCCCCCATTTGCTTTGTGGGCCATTCTCACAAGCCGATCATACTCGAACAAACAGCGGATGGGGAAGTGAGTGATTATGTCTCGGATATCTGGGATATTGAACCGGGAAAGCGTTATATTTTTAATGATGGAAGTTTGGGGCAACCGCGTGACGGAAACCCGGATCCTTCATTCATGGTTTTTGACTCTAAAGAGAAAACGGTGAAAATCAGCCGTTTTAAATATGATTTAAGCTCTGCTCAAGACAGGATTCGTGACAACGGCCTACCTTTGTATCTGGCCCAACGTTTATCGCAAGCTAGGTGATTTCTCTCTCCTTTCACGATGAGTTCTATTGACCCCTAAGGGTGAAAATGCTATGCTTTATAATAATAACTTCAATAAAATTAACTAGTTAGGTAGCTGGTCGTTTTTAGGGCCTATCCACAATAATGCGTCAACTTCCTATAAATTTGAAAAGCGTGGCGTTAGTTGCGATTTTGGCAACTCTGTGTTTGCCAGTGGCATCTGTCTGGGCCGGAAAATCCTACTCTTCCGGAGACCTTTATTATCTGGCGCAGAAATCCTATTACCAACTCAAAGGGTCTCAGGATAAACAAAAATTTCGCCACCATTGGGAGAATACCATCCGTAGTTTTTCCAAAGTTGTGGAAAACTATCCCAAGAGTCCACAGGCCTATAAAGCCATTTTCACCATAGCTCATTTATATGAGGGATTAAACGGAGTTTCCAAAAACTCCAGGGATTTGGATCAAGCCCTGCATTATTATAAAAAGGTTTCCAATGATTTTTCTCCTGGCACATTGACGGATGACGCTTTGTTCGGGTCTGCCAAGATATATCAGGTTAAAAAAGATTTTTCTTCGGCCGCAAGGGTTTTAAAAAAGATATTTGAGCAGTATCCAAATGGTGATCAGGCGAAAAAAGCCCGTTTGCAATATGAAAAGCTCGCGTCATTTTTACTTATACAAAGAACAAAAAGGGAAAAGCCCGAACCGGTAGTCGTCAGGCAGGCCAAGTTAAAACCACAGGTCGAAAAGAAA
>JABIXH010000231.1 GCA_018664975.1 Nitrospina sp.
AGTTCAACAAAATGAAGCTCTTCACCCCCGAACAGGAGGTCGAAAACAAAAAGCATCAGAAACAAAAGTTAAGCCTGAAAGATCGCATGGAAAAAATATTAAGCCAGTATCAAGAAACTATTCACCTCCACCTGAAATATACTGGCTATGAGAGAAAAACTGATCGCTCTTATCGAGGAGAAAGGCGATCTTCCACCGCTCCCGGATATCCTGATCAATCTGGAAAACCGGGTCAATGACCCGGACTGCGATGTTCTGGAAATTTCCGGCATCATTGAAACAGAACCCGTTTTATCCGCTCGTCTGATCCAACTTTCCAACAGCGTATTGTTTGGAGGAGGTCGTGAAAAGACCGAAGACCTGAATGATGCAGTGATGAGACTGGGTGTGAAAATGGTACTGGACATGGCCTACTCCATTAAACTCCCCGGCCTCTTTCACAAACCAAAAGGATTCGACCAACTCGCCTTCTGGACCCATTCACTCGGTGTCGCTTATCTCACACGCTCGCTGGCTTATATTGTCGACATATCCGAGGAAGAAATCGAATTTGCCTATCTTTGCGGTTTGATGCACGATGTCGGCGTGCTGGTTTTCGACCACTTGATCCCTGATGAATACACTGAGTTCCTGGGAAAAATTAAATCCTCCGACCTCACTCTTGCGGAAAATGAAACTCAGACATTCGGCATCACCCATGCAGAGCTAGGCGCTCGTTTCATCGAAAAATGGTGGCCGGTTTCATCGGGTCTGGTTCAAGCCATACGCGTTCACCATGATTCACCAGGAGATGATGGGAACGTGAAGCATATTGCCCATCTTCTTGCTACTGCAAACCTTCTCGCCAACCAAAACGAATTCGGCAATGGCATCGTGCCGGAAGAGACGGCACCCCTTGAATACGGTGTTCTCGACAAACTGGATATGGATTTCGAAGAACTGGAAATCCTGATTGAAAAAACCAAAGAAGGTCTTGATGCCGCACAATCCCTCCTAAAAGGCAACTGATAGCGAACGCCTTTAATCGAGTGCCTTTTTTAAATCAGCATTCCCCTTGAACGCTCCAACAACAAGTTGATATAAAAATTCCACGGAGACCACTTTTTTGGCAGGCAGAATATCCCCGATCACACCCGCTAAAGTTTCGGCAAGGGCTTGATTCGTGGACAGGCTTTTCATAATCCAATTACAAAAAGGCCTGTTATAAATCAACCCTTGCAGAACCCGACTCAACATAAACTTCCCGCCAAATTCTTCCTTCCGCTTCGCCTCATAAACGCTAAGCGATTTCCTGGAAAAATTTGAACTTTGGAACCCCGCATGAATCACTTCGCCTGCTATTTGCGAGCTTCTTAATGAAAGGTAAATGCCTTCTCCAGTAAATGGGTCAATAAATCCCATAGCGTCCCCGACAAGAATCAGTCCACCACAGGGAATGGGTCGAACGGAAAATGCCAAAGATTCCACCGAGCGCACAGGTTCCACTCGTTGCCCTCCTTGCAAAATATTGCGGCGACGGGAGTTCTTCATCAGCACACGATGATAAAACGCTTCTGCTTTTTCTCCCCCTTCACCACCTAGAGCAGAACGGTCCACCACCAGCACAACATTAGTCCGGTCATTTCCAACCGAAGAAATTCCCGTATAGCCCGGTCGACTGACATGCATATAACAATAATCATCAGGCAGACGAACCCCCTGCCAATGCGCGGAAAAGGCAATCTTCGTATTGCCTTTGGGTTCCTGTTTCAAACTAAACTTTCTCAGGGAGATCGCATTGCGCCCTCCAGCATCCACCACTAATTTGGAATTCAGTGAAAAGGACGTTTTATTTTCATCCCAGCCCTGTACTCCTGCAACACTACCGTTGTCGAAAAGGAAATCCGATACCTTATATTGCTCAAAAACTTTCACCCCTGCACTTTGAACCTGATTTAAAAGTAGCGCATCCAGTTGGTAACGCGGCACAGACAAACTACTCGGCCTTAAACCCGTATCCGATGAGGAAGGGTAATCAATCTCCAACTCCGCACTTTCATAGGAAGAAATCGCCACCCCTTTCAGTCGTTTAGGAGCCAAAGCCTCAATAGAACCCAGCACCCCTAACTGTTCAAGAATTGGGTCCGCACCCGGACTGATAAATTCCCCACATACCTTGTCCCGAGGGAATTTCGCCTGATCGCAAAGGGCAACGTTATAACCACGGCGGTTGAGGTCCAATGCCATCGCACATCCAGCAGGCCCACCACCAATGACAATGACATCAAAGGAATTCATGATTGAGTTTTTAGTGCCACCAAAGCGATGCGATAAGGAAAATGGCGGTGGATTTCATAAGGTTCCATTCCCGCCTCCTGAGCTAGCTCACTAAACTCGTCAGGAGTAAAGGCGTTCATCACCGAAACAGGAGCGTCATAGCGAGTCAATCGGTTGCGGGTAAAAATCCGGGTCAATAGAAAAATCACAGCATGCGCAATTCGACTGCGGTGCAAGTCGTTGACCACAACTCCTAATCTCCCTGCCTTGTATATGGCCTGCAAAATCGCCACCGCCTTCTCCCAACTGAAATGATGCAAGGACAAAGAATTGACAGCCAGATCAAACCCTGTTTCCCGAAACGGCAAACGAAGAATATCGCATTGCACCAGTTGAATCTCGGGAAAGGAAGTAATCTCCTCTCGGGCCAGCTTCAGCATCTTGCCATTGATATCAATGGCAGTGATATGGATCGGCACACCCATGCGGCGTGCCATTTTGACAAGAGCCACTGGTTGATCGGCAGAGCCTGTCGCCGCATCCAGTATCCTAAACGGACGATCAGCTTTATGGGATTTAAGAAAAGGCTCCACATGATGAAGCAGAACCCGGTATCCGCTCAAATAGCGGTTGACGGTGGCAACATCTTGCAGACTGTCCCGGACCTCCTCATAAGGAGCTTCATCCAGATCCAGCAGTTCGTCTCTGAGGTTTCGCGGAGGAAAGAATAATGATTTTACCACTAGGCGTGGGGCCAGCGTGCTACCGCTTTACACCTTTGCGGAGCATAAAGGCAAGGGTCAGCTATAACGTCTGGCAAACAAAGAATCATTGCGGCTTATTAGGAGGTTGTGGCCTAATCATCAATCCTTAAAGAAAAAATAAGGCTGTCCAGTTTGAATTCTATCCTTAGTAATATTCAGGGCTATTTTTTTGAATATTCCACGAGTGAGCGGAGTCATGATCAGGATACCAATGATATCCGTCACCGCACCCGGGGTGATAAGGAGCATGCTGGCCACACCCATCACCGCGCCGTTGAGAGCCTCGTCACCGGGGGCTTCCCGCGACTTCAGTTGCCTTTGCATTTTCTCAAAAACCTCTTTGCCGTAACTGCGGCTGATAACTATCCCAATCAGAAAGGTGAACATGACCAACGAAACGGTATTGAGAATGCTGATTGAATCACTCACGAACTTCAACCCATAAAGTTCAATACCTGTACCCAGGGCAAAAACAGCGGTAATCGGTAAAGACATTTTAAAAACCTGTAAAAAGTTAAATGCATCAGAAAGAAGCAATTACCATAGCATGCCCAGGATTCACCGGAAAGTAAAATTCATTTAAAACTTCAAGTTGAGCTTTTAACTGTTTCACTCTATTGGCACCCCGAAAACACTGACAAACTAACAGGGTAGGTATTAACAGGTAGAGAATCGAAACCCAGCAAGCTTAAAGATTTGCTACTCTAATGTTAACTCCTATTTTTTCAAAGACTATCGAATCCCATAAAAAGTTGAATAAAAACACCTATCCTTTCCTTCCCTTTACCTAATTTTTTAGCTATACTTCGGCTAAGTATTTCTCGGTAGTGGAGGATCGGGATGAAACGTATTATCCAGACAGGGATTGTGATTGGGGCCGCCTTTGCGCTATGGCAGGTATCTGCCGATGCGCGTTTTCTCGATTTGAAAAAACAGCAACAGGCACCTGCTCCAGAAGTTGTTCCCACACCTGTTCCCCCTATGACACCCCCCAATCCCAGCTACAAATCTCAAACCCAACCTGATGGTATCAGCTTACGCTTTGAAAACCTTTCTTTGATCCATGTCCTGAGAAACATTCAGGAAGAAACGGGTATTCTATTTTCTGTCGATCCATCGCTTGAAACCGTCCCATTCAGTGCCACGGTTCAAGCGGATAATTGGGAAGCGGCAGTACGTGAACTGTTGCAAGGGTTCAGCCGGGTTGAAGTCTGGACAGAAAATCTTTCAGCCAGCAGGATCTGGATTTTATCAGGGCAAGGGGACACTCAGGAACCGGTTCAACCTAATGCGAATATCCGCTTAAGCCGACCATCACAACCCAAGGCGCAACCATCCGTTAGTCGAAAACCCAGGTTCCGAGTTTCGCCATCACCCGCCACAAAACCGGCACCTGCCCCAGTTGCCAAGGCTAAACTCAAAATAGAAAACCTTCCACCACATATTCTCTTTGAGCCGGGGGTTTTAACTTTTTTCAAAGCAAAAGGCATCGCTCTTCCTGAAAACGTGAAGAACATGTTCGGTCCAAATCTTGAGGGACTGCCGGCCAATATGCCTATCTCTCCACATATTCTGAACGACGCGACCTTCAAGGGCTTTCTCGAATCAAATGGACTCCAGGTACCCAAGGCTTAACCGTCAATCTGTTTCCTAAAATTTTTTAAGTAGTCCATAACCCATTCCAGTTTTTCCTGAGTGACAAATTGTTCAACATCCTGGGTGCTATCTTTGTGATGAAAATTTTTAAAGTCCCCTAAAAACTTTTTTCGATCTGCGTCCTTTAGAAAGCCATAAGTCTCAATTAATCGTGATCCTTTGTTGCCCCCTCTCCCCTTTAAAGAATGGCAGAACAAGCAATTATTTTTGAACACCTTTAATCCTTTTCGTGCCTCCGGAGAATGCCCGGCAATTTTTTGCAGGGGTGCATAATAATCATTGAGGCGGATGAACTTCAATTCACGAATGTTTGCGGTCAAAAATCGTTCCTGAAACGGAGGATGCTTTCCATTTGGAACTACTATCAGAAGTGGATTCAACCAGTCAGGTTTATGGCTCCCGAAGCCCAGTTTGATATTTGTCGCCAGCCTTAAATCATAACGATTGATATCGTTGAGAGATAAAACCCCTTGATAATCATCAAAGCAGTTCAAGAGCACGGCATCCTCACCGCGTTTTAGTTGAAACTGTTCTTGTAATCGGGAAAATGCAACACTCGAAAATCGGGAGTCGCTCGTATGCATGGCTCGATCAAAATAGTCACTGGAAATTTCCATCATCCCCAGAGATTCGAGTTTTGGTCCGGTCCAGATTTCTGAAAACATCCGACCTGCGGAATCGGCATGGGATATTCGGAAAACTCTCTGATCCCCTACATCTAATTTTTCGGGAGTGGAACAGCTTGAAATCCAGATTGCAACCCCCATAACCAGAAGACCGCTTCCTGTTTGCTTCATTACTGATTTCCAATACCTTGCCTGCAATATCCAGCCTCCTTAAAATATTTGTTTCATGGAGGAAAACCTTCTATGATAAATGGTCATAGTTACCTAATTCCAAATATTTACCCTGATAAGGTCATTTGGCCCTTAATTTAACATGGAAACGAACCCCACTTTAGAATTCAGCCCGGAAAAAATGGATTTCCGCGCTTACTCAATTTCCTGGAACCTCACCAAGCGGTGCAACCTCA
>JABIXH010000196.1 GCA_018664975.1 Nitrospina sp.
GGGTCCACACATAAAACTTGCCCTCCACCCCTTCACTGTCGGCATCTTCGGCGCTGAAAAAAGCCCCTTCTTTTGAAGTCATATCCCGGTCGATGTAATGCAATAGATCGTTGGCAAAATCTGCAAACTCTTTTTTACCGGTTACCTGATAGGTTTCTATCAAGGCCGTGGTGAACAGTGCATTGTCATAGAGCATCTTTTCAAAATGTGGAACCAGCCATCTGTAATCTGTGCTGTAGCGGGAAAGCCCTCCTCCAATCTGATCATAAATTCCCCCAAACTTCATAGCTTTAAGGGTGTTTTCCGTCATCGTCAGGCTGTTGGCATGACCCGTGCGGCGGTAATGCCTTAGCAGGAGGGAAAGGCCCATCGAAGGAGGAAACTTGTTTTGTTGTTGAAACTGAAAGCCATGGTTGAGCCTGTCATAATGATTTTCAAAAAGCTCAAGAGCTTTATCTTCTCCTTCGAAACCTAAATCGTCCAGTGTGGCGGAACTTTGTTCGCGTAGTGAAGATTGTTGGATATAACCGACCACAGCTTTAGTCTGTTTTTCTATTTTGTCCTGTTCATTTATCCAGGTATTGGTGAGAAACTGAAGGACATCCAGAAATGAAGGAAGATTGTGACGGCGCTCGGGTGGGAAATAAGTACCCCCGTAAAAAGGGACCCCATTTGGAGTCAGGAAGACATTAAGTGGCCACCCACCCTGTTGGCCTAAAGCCTGTATCGCCTGCATGTATAGGCTATCTACATCAGGCCTTTCCTCACGGTCTACCTTGATGCTGATATAACTTTCATTGAGGACTGCCGCCAAAGCAGGGTCTTCAAATGATTCACGCTCCATGACATGGCACCAGTGACAAGTAGCGTAACCAATGCTCACCAGCACCGGCAGGTTTTTCTCTTTAGCGATCTTAAAAGGTTCATCCCCCCACGAGTGCCAGTTGACCGGATTATGTGCGTGTTGCAACAGGTAGGGACTTTTCTCATTGATGAGCGAATTGGTGTAAGCGTGTTCAACCATTTTTTCTAGTGTGTGGGGTTACTTTTATCCTCATTAAAGATTTTCAAATTGGTGAAAAAAATCCGGAAAAGATTTTTCCACGCATTTGGGATTCTTAATGCGGACGCCTGGAATTTTTAATCCGGCCACCGCGAAACTCATGGCCATACGGTGGTCGTTATAAGTTTCAATTTCCGTCCCTGAATATTTCCTCGGTCGTATGATTAGGAAGTCCTCTCCCGCTTCAACTTCGGCGCCAAGACGGGTTAATTCATTAGACAAGGCAGAGATGCGGTCCGTTTCCTTGATCCTAAGATTGCCGATCCCCTGAATTACCGTTTCCCCTTTTGCAAACAGAGCGGTCACGGCTAAAGTCTGGACTGCATCCGGCATATTATTCATATTGATGTTAATTCCCCTCAAAGGGTTTCCTTTAATATGCAGGGCGTTGATTTTTTTCTCTATCCGGCAACCCATGGCTTCCAGAACAGAGGCAAATTTTGCGTCTCCCTGCACGCTGTGGGGGTTGATATCTGTTAGGGTAACCTCTCCGCCAGTCACTGCCGCCGCCGCCAAAAAATAAGTAGCACTCGACCAGTCGCTTTCCACCCGGTAGGTTTGGGCCTTATAACGATCTCCTGCTTTGACGGTAAAACGCTGGTAGCTCTCATTTTCAACATGGACTCCGAAGGTCTTCATAATGTCGAGAGTAATGTCGGCATAAGGTTTTGAAGTGAGCTCCCCCTGGATATTTACACAAGTGTCATTTTTGAAATAAGGGGCTGAAAGTAAAATGGAAGTGAGATACTGACTGCTCTTGTCCCCAGCCAGCGATAGGTCTCCCCCCGGAACTTCCCCACCTGCAATATCTATCGGAGGACAACCATTGTCTTTTGCGGATACGGCCTTAACCCCCATTTGTGTCAGGCAATCCAAAAGATCTGCCAGAGGCCGCTCACGCATTCGTTCATCGCCATCTAGCCGGGTATTTCCTGGAACCAATGCGGACAGAGAAGTTAGAAACCGCATAGCGGTTCCGGCGTTTCCTATAAAAATTTCTTTGCTGGATGCAGAAAGCTTCCCACCCTTGCCGGAAACTATAAAAGCTTCTTCTTCCTCCTGTACAGGAACACCAAAGGACCGCAGAGCCTGGATCATGTATTTCGTGTCATCACTGACGAGGGGTTTTTCTAACCGGCATTCTCCTTCGGTGAGTCCTGCTATTATCAATGCCCGGTTGGTATAACTTTTGGACCCGGGAATGGAAATGGTTGCTTGAAGATTCTGTACAGGATTGATTTCTATCAAGGTCTGAAAAAATTGAGGGTCAAAATTAGGCAGATGTATTGCCAATATCGGAAGCTTTGAATTATCACAAACTTTTAACAATAATAACACACAAGAAGCTTTGCGGTAATTGTCCGTTCTGTTAGGCTCTGTCTCACTCCTACCTGGTGTGGCCCAGCGGTTGTTTCGTTTAGGGGATTCTGATATGATCGAGTTTTCGTGGGGATTTATGGGGAAAATCAGTTATATCCATGTATTTAAAGGTTCTTCGGCAATAGGAGATAGATATGGCCGAGGATAAAAAAGGATCCTTATGGTACCGGTTGTGGGATCATCGATCACTGAAAGAAAAAAAGCGTCTGCGATCGCTGGTACCCTGGATTCTTTACGGGATCGCTGTTTTTTATGGGATTATTTATTTGTCGATCCTCAATACTGTCAACCGAGAAAAGACAGGGACCACCGTTAAATCATGGTTTGGTGGGGATAGTCAGGCAATAATAGACGCCCGGCAAAGAGAAGAGCGGGAAATTAAGGACAGTTTTAAATTCATGCGAAAACGAGTTTCCGGCGGGCACTAACCACTAGGCGTGGGGCCAGCTAGCAATATCATTCTCTGGCGAACAAAGTACTCTCGGCTTATGAAAATACAAAATTGCATTGGAATATATATTGGAATATATAATGAAACGTTTAGTATTTATTTCTAACTGGTTTTACCTGTTCTCTCTCTGCCTTTGGGTGGGAGGGATGTTCCTGTTGGGTATCCTGGTAGAAATCATGGTGCGGATTAATTTGAAGGACCAACCTCAAGTTGCCAGCACCATCATGAACAAAGTCATGGATGTTTTTAATGTCAATATTATTTATACCTGTATCACGTTCATGGTTTTGGCCGAGGTGGTAAAGTTTCTTGTAGCTAAATACAGTTCTGCGGGTTACGAACCGCAGGTGGTGACCAAACGTAAATATACCCGCGAGGTGTGCCTGGCTATCATGGTCGTTTTGGCATTGTATATTGGTAGTGTTCTCCGACCTGAGATGCATGCCATGGACAAACTCAAAAAAGCGAATCCCGCAGATCAAAAATTGCAAATTCAGTTTGATCGCTATCACTCCAAATTGACCTGGATCTATACCGTGAATATGATCCTGGGTTTAACGTTGTTCTACATTAATGGCAAAGAAATGGCCCGTTTCACCACCAGGCGTGAGGCCGATTGAGGCAGGATAAAGAATTGTAAATTGCTGGTTCTCCGCCCACCAGGCCCGACCAAGAGGCCGGAGTCAGTGAGTCGTTACTTTGAGTCGTTTAAACCCATTGATCACAAAAAATAATTTTTCAGTTCTTGAGCAGAAACTTTCAGTATTCCTTAAATGGGTATTGGTTTGTTCCGCCTTTTTTCTTTTTTTTGGAGTGTGTGCCAGTTCTGCCCTGGCTAAGCATGCGGCTGAAGTTCATGATGATTCCGGGGAACACAAGATTTCCATTGCCCGGCCCAACCCTAACGATACCTCCGATATGGCCTACATTCGGGGAGGGAAGTTTGTTCGGGGGTCAAACTTTGAAGAGAACAAAGCGGCTTTTAAAATGTGCCGCAAGTATGATAAATCCTGCAAACTTTGGTGGTTTTCCGATGAGTACCCTCTGAAACTGGTGACACTCGATACTTATTTGATAGATATCTACGAAGTGACGAATACAAAATATCTGGAGTTTGTGAAAGCGACCGGACACCCGCCCGCTCTGGATGATTCCTGCACCACCGATGCCTGTCGGGAGGGAAACTTGTGGAAGGGGAGTTCTTTTCCATCCAGTATCCGAAATCAACCCGTTACACAAGTAAGCTGGTATGATGCGGAGGCCTACTGTAAATGGAGGAGCAAGCGCTTGCCTACAGAAGCGGAATGGGAAAAAGCCGCTCGCGGCCCAAGTGGAAGCATGTACCCTTGGGGAAATGCCTTCCCCAAGGACAGGGCCACGTATAATCGAAAATGGAAGGGATTACACACCATGACCAATGTTGGCAGTTATCCTAATGGGGTCTCCGTTTATGGTGTGCACGATATGGCGGGCCATGTTTGGGAATGGGGGGAAGACTGGTATAACCGTACTTATTACACTCATGGGACTAAAAACAATCCTCATGGGTATACCGAGGGAGAGTTTAAATCTCTTCGCGGCGGATCCTGGGTCAATTATGCTGACACCCTGAGGAGCGCCTTCCGCAGATGGAGCCGCCCTGATGTCAAATTCAACGATACTGGATTTCGTTGTGCCAAGTCTGTACCTCTTGAGTCTGAAATCAATTAGCTACCTATGACAGATAAACCAAAACGATCTGACGAACTGACCGACCGGGAACGGGAGATGTTAAAGCCTTATCTCTCGGATGTGGATGCCAATGTGTTTGCGTTGGAGAACCTGAATCCGGAAGTGATCGGTGGGGCTCTGGCCCGTTATAGCCGGGCTCCAACTGGATTCAAAGAAACCGTTGTGCGTGAGTTTTTGAATCCGGATGGCAGTCCGAACGATGTCAAAGGGTCGCAGATGATCGACCGGGTCGTCAATAAATTTGGTGATGAATCGGTGGCCGAACTGGCGGTTGCTCCCTTGTGCATGGAACAAATCTCAAACCTGATGACCAAGGTCATCGAAGATTGCCGGATTGGTGGTTCGCCCATCGAAGAGTCCACCCGCTACGTGCTTTATGATGTTAAAAAAAATGGGCGTTGGCGTTATGTATGTCCGAATAATGTCAAGGAGTCCAGTCTTGGAAATGCATTTACCGCCAATATGGATTTTCTTTTTGAAACGTATGCGCGAATGGTGGAACCCATGCAGGAGTTGTTTCGCAAACGTCTCACTCAGGATGCGTTCGAAATTGAAGTGGAGCGGGATGGAAAAGTTCAAAAGGCAGGGTTGAAATTGCTGGAAAGCGATAGCGAAATAAAAGCTCATCGCATTGCTTATAATTTTACTATCCGCAGTGCGGCATGTGATGTGATTCGCTGTATTCTTCCAGCCTGTACCCAGGCCAATGTCGGGTTAGTAGGCAATGGACGGTTTTACTCCGGTCTGATCACCAAACTTTTGTCGAATGATTTATGCGAAGCGCATGAATTGGCAGAGTCGATTCGAAAAGCTCTCAATACCCAGATTCCTACTTTTATCAAGCGGGCAGGGCGAAACGCGTATCTGGCAGACAATCATCGGAAAATGCGGGAATTATGCAATGAACTTTTTACATCGGTCAAAATTGAAACCTCAGCCGAAGTAGAATTGTTGGAAGATAGTCCAGAAGCCCAGTGGGTCAATCTGCTGTCGAATATGGTTTTCCCATATGTCCGTCATTCTTCCCGCCAAATTCGTGAAATGCTGAAGCCCTTACCTGAAGAACGAAAAAAACAAATTTTTGCAACCTATATCGGTTCGCGGCAGAGCAAGCGTGATCGTCCCGGCAGGGGATTGGAATATGGTTATCCTATTCAGTTTGATATTCTTGCAGGATTCGCTGAGTACCGAGACCTGCAACGTCACCGAATGCTCACTCAGCAAAGGCAGGACTTGGGGATAGATTTGGGTTATTCGGTGCCAGAAGAAGTTGATGAGATTGGCATGGGCCAGGATGTGCAGGAATGTTTTGAGCGTACTGAATCTTTACATCGCGACCTGAAACGGGCCGGTATGGAGCAAGAGGCCCAATATGCAACGTTGTTCAATCACTTTATCCGCTGGAATGTGGGCATGAATCTCAGGGAGTTGGGGCATCTTGTGGAACTGCGTACCCAGAAAGCCGGACACCCTAAATACCGGCGAACCGCGCAGATGATGGCGCGCCTCTATCTAAAGCGCCATCCTGAGATGGAACCGATCCTGCAGTTCGTGGACTACAACGACTACGATGGAGGCATCACCCGCGCAGACCAGGAAGCCCGCACAGCCAGAAAAAGCCTTGCTTCCAACCTCTTTGACGATCAGGATGACTAACCACCGCCCAGGGGGACGGGGCCAGTTTGCTGTAGTATTTTGTGCTGGTAACCGTATTCTCGGCTAAACGAGTCCCTGCTATAAGCCTCCCCTGCTAAGGGGTTAGAAAAATTTGCAATTTTATGGTAGTCTTATGCGCTTTAATGATCCCCCAACCCATTCTTTACTGAGAGAGAAATACGATGAAGATTGGTATTCCTAAAGAAGTTCATGCTGGCGAAAAACGAGTGGCGACTACCCCGGAGGTCGCGAAACAGATCATCAAACTGGGTTTTGAAATCGTGATTGAATCAGGTGCCGGTGCGGGTGCGCATTTTTCAGATGCGTCCTATGTCGAGGCAGGTGTGACGGTTGTCAAAAATGCAAAAGAGGTCTGGGATGAAAGCGACATTATTTTGAAAGTGCGAGGACCTGAGCTCAATCCAGATCTGAACACCGAAGAGGTGGACCTGCTCAAAGAGAACCAAATTTTAATTTCGTTTCTTTGGCCGGCGCAAAATCCTGAATTACTGCAAAAATTAGCTGATAAAAAAGTTACTGCTTTAGCGATGGACATGGTACCGCGAATATCGCGTGCTCAGAAAATGGATGCGCTCAGTTCGATGGCGAATATCGCAGGTTATCGCGCTGTGGTTGAGGCCGCTCAACATTTTAGTAGGTTCTTCACCGGACAGATTACTGCGGCGGGCAAAGTGCCCCCTGCGAAAGTTATGGTGATCGGTGCAGGGGTGGCTGGGTTGGCCGCAATAGGTACGGCAAAAAGCATGGGTGCCATTGTGCGGGCTTTTGATACCCGACCAGAAGTGAAAGAGCAGATCGAGAGCATGGACGCGGAGTTCCTGGAACTTGATTTTGAAGAAGAGGGTTCGGGCACCGGTGGATATGCGAAGGTGATGAGTAAAGAATTTATCGAAGCAGAAATGGCCCTCTTTGCTGAACAGGCGAAAGAAGTAGATATTATTATTACAACGGCGTTGATTCCGGGCAAACCTGCACCAGAGCTGATCTTGGAAGAACATGTTGTCGCCATGAAAGACGGTAGCGTGGTCGTTGACCTTGCCGCCGAACAGGGCGGTAACTGCAAA
>JABIXH010000311.1 GCA_018664975.1 Nitrospina sp.
CCATAAATAAACACGCCGATGTTCAGGGCCAGAAAAATAAGTGTGAAGACCGGGAAGTTTTTTGTGGGATTTTCGTCTTTTAACGGGATCATCGGTGGGGGCTTTAGCGGGCAATATGATAGTATTGAACCAAGACAATAGATAATAACAGGTTTATCATCGCCAGACCTTTTAAAACTTAAGAGGGGTGGGGGATAATTCTGAATGACATAATTTACCAGTAAATACAAATGACAAAATATTTACTTCATCAATTCTGCGGGGGTAAGTCATGACGGGTGAGGAAGAACTGATACCTGGTTTTGATGGGGAACAGGTTCCCCTGGCTCCTGAGCGACCGGAAGAATCCATAGAATGGGTTGTAGAGACCTATCGCAAGCACCAGTTGAAAATGGTTTCCCTTTGGTTGGATGAGACTTTGGGCAAAGGGAAGAGAGGCAAGGCTCTAATCCCAGTGACCTTGCTGGATGTTAACCCCGTCATGCACCGGCAAAGCCTGCTTGAACAGGTGTTCCCTGCTCCCAGAAATATTAATGAGGATTTGCTTGAGCTTGACAGGTTGAAGATCATGCTTGATGCCGGGCCGGGAATGGGCAAAACCACCTTCCTAAAATGTTATCAGGAAACGCTTCTTCAAAAATCAGCCCATGTAATCTATTCCCTGCCCGTATATTTTCATTTAGGCAATCTTCCTGAAGGAGGCCGGTTTGACCAGTTTCTCAGTGGCATATGCCGTGAGATTTTAGAGGTGGTTCTGCTCGAACTAGAAGAAGATCCTGATTTGAATTTGGATGCAGGACTCCTTGAGAATACGATCCATTCTATTTTCAGATACAGCAAGTGCATGCTTTTGCTAGATGGGTTTGATCAACTCCATACTCAGGATCGGTTCCAGTTTTTTATAGAATCGTTTCTGGAAGATAATGCCTTTCGCAGTAATTTTGTTTTGCTTGCGAGCAATGGATTTAATTTTGGTTCGTTATCCACTGACGCAGTTATTAAGCGTGGAGAGGGTGCCGCATTTCAAATGGCCTTCCAGGAGATTGATTCGCGCGAGAGCGCTACCTATCTGGGCGAGGCCTCTAAAAATATTAAGGTCAAAGAACTTGCCCTCTATACGCAGGAACTTATGACCGTACCCCTATTATTGAGATTGATTCGTGAACTTTCAGAAAACGAAATTCTGGAAGGATTGAACAACCGGTTGGAAATTTATTCCTCCTGGTTCAGTTTTAAACTGAGATTGGCTAATCCTTCTGCGGATGAAAGTTGGGTGGAAAATTGTTTGGACCAACTTTCAGAAATTTCCTACCTATTGATGGTTGAAGGAAAACAACAGCGTTTTCTTGATGTGGATCCGGGCTACGAGAAATCTATCTTTGAAGGAAAAGATGTATTTCTACAGGAAGGCAATCTGACTCCCTGCTGGAGAGGAATTTTACAACAGACGAATCGACGCTGGGAGTATTGCCATCCATCCTTGCAGGAGTTTTTGACAGCCCGATATTTACGGAGTCAGGATTCCTGGAAGGAAATTGTCAGGGAAAATTGTGGGGATGAGAAATGGCACGAGGCCATTAAAATTTTGGCGGGAGGAGTTTCAGGAGAGGAACTGTTCGATATTTTGATTGAAGAAGGTGAGGTGATGTTGGCAGGAAACTCGTTGGCGGAGGTAGGAGAACTGCCTAAGGGACAAGGTTTGCTGATAAGGCAATTGTTGAAATATCAGTGCAAGGAAACACTGCCTCAATTTTCTCAATTTCGGAAAGTGCGTGTCGAAGAGGTGATTCAATTTAATGAAACCGAGTATCTGGAAAACTTGTTGAGTCGTTTACTAAAACGAGAGCACCGTGATAGTCGGATATTATTTAGTGTGTTAGAGCTGGTTCTCGCCAAGCATGAGCTAAATATTCATCGGCTGATGGATATGTTCGATTTTGAGCCTCTGAAGAAACTGGATGAACTTCAGGAGTTTTTCAAGGAGGTTACCGGGCTGGACAAAGACGGCAGAGCCACTCTTAAAAAATTCGGGGAGAGAGTCACAATTCCTGAAGGACAATTTATTTATCAAGATGAGGTGGATGAGGAGGATCAGGTTATCCTGAAAGAATTTTCGATCATGAAATTTCCGGTATCCAATGCTTTATATCAACTGTTTGATCCACACCACAAGAATCGGTTTCCTAAATATTCTTTTGATGACGATCAGCCTGTTATTGGCATCAATTATTTTGAGGCCGTTGTTTTTTCACTATGGATAGGGATGCGGTTGCCCAGTGAGCAGGAATGGGAAAAGGCGGCTCGAGGTACCGATGGCAAGACTTATCCCTGGGGAGAGCCTATGGGCTATGAAAAAGGATTTGCAAATACCTGTGACTTTATGGCGTGTCAAACCAATTCAGTTCTGGAATTGGATCAGGGTATGTCTCCGTATGGTTGCTTCGATATGGCGGGCAATGTTTGGGAATGGTGTATGCAGAAAAATGCCTCGATGCATTCCACTCAGCGGATTGTGCGTGGCGGGTCATGGATGAATTATCTTGTGCATGCTAAATGTGCGTTCAGGAATTCTTTTGACCCTTCGGAGAGACATTTGGCTGTAGGACTGCGTTGTGTCGAAGCCCCTCAATTTACTGAAATTGATAGAGATGATATAGATGACTAGCAGGGCTAATATTTCTTTAAATCCCTGATTAAATAAGTAAAGAATTCTATATTTGGACGATAAGGTAGAAATAAGAAGTTTAGACCCTAACAAGTTGAATTTGATCAAGTTTTCCTTGACTTTAACCAGTTAAAATCTATTATCAAGTTACAACTAAACAATGAAGGTAACTTTTGCTTTGGGGGAGGCATTATAGGGACTATTGAAACCCCCAAATCAGGGCCAAATATCAATGTGTTGACGTACTTTTTCAGGATATTTGAAGTTTTGGGCAAAGTTAGCCCAAAAAGTTCTGAAAATTTTCAGTATAATTCTCCTTTTTAGAGGGAGAATTTTTGTTAATAAAATTTTTTCGATTTCTTTTTTCCTAATCAGTATGGGAGAGTTGGAACTTGACTATGAACAAACCCCCGAAACGCTTTTTAAGCATTGACGATGATCGAACGTTACAGATGATCGTTAAGCAGATTCTGACCAAATCCTTTGGGTCGGAAACTCTTGAGGTTTTCCAAGCCGCGACAGGCGAGGAGGGTCTGAAGATCATGCGTGAGATCAAGCCAGATATTATTCTCTGTGATATCCATATGCCTGGAATGGATGGATTCGAGGTTTGTGAACGTGTGCGGGAATTAAAACTCCGTTCGGCGGTAATACTTATGTCCGCTTATGACGCGGAGCAAGACAATGCGATCAAGGCTAGTGAGACAGGGGCGGATGCTTATTTATCCAAACCTCTCAAGAAGGGCGAACTGCTTTTCGTTGTAAATTTTGTCATGAGAGTGGCGCACCTTAATGATGCGGTTTTTGAGAAAAACAAACAATTAGAAGCGTCTTTAGGCCAATTAAAGCAGTTTCATCAAAAACTTGCTTCCCTGAATGAAGAACTCCGCAACGACA
>JABIXH010000312.1 GCA_018664975.1 Nitrospina sp.
CCCGTGAGCTCGGTAATATAGCCCTCCATAAAAGCAACTCCGAGTCTAACGAGTAGTAGGGGGATGTATGAGTAAAAACACCACGAAATATTGGAATGTGCTGAATGCGGAAAATTCCAGCGCATGGGAACCGATTGAGGGTACTGATGGAATGCTGGAACAGTTAACTCTGGCTATGGATGATGTGTCTGGGGATTATACACGGTTGACTCGATTTCAGGCTGGAGCCGATACAAAAAAGTTTGGTGCCAAGTCGCATGATTATCCAGAAGAAATCTATATAATCTCCGGCCGATTGTATGATGAAGCCTTTGATATGTGGCTGGAAGCGGGCCATTTTGCCAGCCGTCCCCCTGGGGAAGTGCACGGGCCTTTTGTTTGTGCAGAAGAATGTTTGGTTTTAGAGGTCTCCCATCCAAGTCAATCGGTAAACGTGACTTAACAACCGCATCAAAACCTAGTCAGGTCAATTGTTGGCACTAGAAGTACTGGTAAGAAGTAGCCAGATGTAACCGGAAAGACCAGCAATGAGCGAGGCGAAAAGTATACCGGTTTTTGCCATCAAAAGGTCTTCTGGATGGTGGGCGAATCCCAGTTCAGCGATAAAGATTGACATCGTGAAGCCAATGCCAGCCATGAGTCCTGCCCCGATAATATGATTAAAGTTTAAACCCTCCGGCAATTGACTAAGCTCCAATCTTACCGCAACCCAGGTGAAGCCGGCCACTCCAATCAATTTTCCCAACACCAGGCCGAGTATAATTCCAGAAGCGACAGGATTTGTAAGGCTATTTTTCAAGGATGCCCAGTCGATGAGTATTCCCGCATTGGCCAGGGAAAATATAGGGATAATCAAGTAAGCCGATGGCAAATGCATTTTATGTTCCAGTACTTGCGCAGGGGCCTGAACCAAATTAACCCCATCACTGAGAGCGGTCATTCTGGACCGCATTTCCTCATTTTTGATGATGTTTTTTTCTTTGTCATAGGCTTCCTGAATTTGCGTCACCAATGTTTTTGCATGAAACAGAAAACGGTGAGGATCGTATTTAGGGCGCATGGGAATGGAGAACGCGAGAAAAATTCCTGCCAGAGTTGCGTGGACACCACTTTTCAGCATTGCAAGCCAAAGAAGCATACCGAATAGAATATAGGGCAAGGGGTGACGAACCCCCCCAAGGTTTAGGCTGGCCAGGCACCCCAAAAGGATGAACACTGCTACCACCGCATTCCAGTCCAGAGCCTCGGTATAAAACAGGGCGATAACAATTACAGCACCCAAATCGTCCACGATGGCCAGAGCCACCAGAAAAGTTAGCAGGCTTTTGGGTATTCGGTTTCCTAATAGCGCAAGAGTTCCCAGAGCGAAAGCGATATCTGTTGCCATAGGGACGCCCCATCCGTTGAAGGTATGGCCCTGTGGATTGATACCTATATAGATCAGGGCTGGCACCAGCATGCCCCCGATAGCCGCGATGATGGGTAACAATGCCTGTTTTGGATCGGCTAGTTCGCCAACGAGGATCTCACGTTTGAGTTCCAACCCAACCACAAAGAAAAATATAGCCATCAAACCATCGTTGATCCAGTGATGCAGGGACATAGAAAGAAAAAGATTTTGAAACCCGATGGTAAAAGACATTTCCAGAAGGTGGTGGTAGGCCTCGTTCCAACGACTATTTGCAAGACAAAGGGCTACTACTGCACAAAGCATAAGTAATATGGCACTTGTGGTTTGGCGATGAATAAAATCTTCAAGCGGGGTCAAGATGCTGTCGAAGGCTCTTTCCCAGGGGGCGGTATAAACTTCTCCGGTCTTTTTCTTCATTCGGATTTAGCTCCTAAAAAAGGAAGTTTTGCCAGTATAATATATATAGCAGTCTTTTACCTGTTCCCTCGCTAGGCTGGAGGTTTTCATAGGGAATAGATTTGTTGTGTTTGAGAAAGGAAAGTATGAACCGACTCTTTTCGCGATATCATTTCTTTCAAAAACGATGGTTCGCTGTTTTATTCTTTCTTGCCTTTGTATCCCCTGTGCAATTGCCAGCTTCAAGCATCCCCGACATGGTGTTGATCAAAGCAGACTGCTTCATCATGGGCAGTGAGGAGTTCATCGTTGAGGAACCCGAACACAAGGTTTGCCTCAATGCATATTATCTTGACGTTTATGAAGTCAGCCAGAAAAAGTATAAGAGCGCAATGGGCATCAACCCGTCCCGCTTCAAGAGGCCGGATTTGCCGGTGGAAAATGTCTCATGGCCGGAAGCGGATGCCTATTGCCGGACATTTGGCGGTCGGCTTCCCACCGAAGCGGAATGGGAATACGCCGCGCGGGCTGGCTCTACCTCCGGATTTTTCTGGGGTTGGGACATGGATGATGCCTTCGCCTGGCATAAGGGTAATTCGCAAAACACCTCGCATCCTGTAGGGCAAAAAAAGGCCAATGCTTTAGGTCTTCACGATATGAGCGGCAATGTCTGGGAATGGGTGGGCGATTGGTATCGCGAAGATTATTATGAGACGAGTGCCATTTCTGAACCGACTGATAATCCTTTAGGGCCGACCACCGGGCAGTTTGTCCTCCTTCGCGGTGGCTCTTTTGATGATGAAGCCTATTTTCTCCGATCCGCCTCACGTTATTGGTATCCCCCTACCCTGAAACACCATAACCTGGGTTTCCGGTGCGCCGCCAATCCGCAAGATATTGAAGGGAGTCCACCACAATGAACGTAAAATATACTCTATCCGGGGCCGTGTTTATTTTAATTTTAATTTTTGGTTCCGGAGTGGGTTGGGCCGAAACGGTGGAAGTGAAAATTATCAAATCAACTTTCATTCCCGCAGTCATTAAAGTCAAGAAAGGCGATACAGTGCGGTGGGTCAACACAGAAGAGCTACTGCACACAGTAACCAGCGGAAAAGCCCCAATGCCTGATAAAGAGTTCAACGCCGCCTACGTAAAAAAGGAGTTTGAAGTCACTATGGATAAATCAGGCTTTTTTGATTATTACTGCGAACTTCACCCAGCCATCATGCGAGGCGTGGTCATCGTCCGGCCCTCTGGCGAGGTAGGCAAGTAGCGATGTCTTTTTCTGCCGAGATAAGTTTTGTTAGGCAAACTGCCTATGCCAATCTCCTCCCACGGGAGTGGGCTATTTGCAACGGAATTTTTTGTATTCGCCATAACCGGCGATGGCGAAACCGAGGAGCAGAATCCAGGTGGGATGCAGGACATGTTCCGGTTTATTAAAGTAGAGGATCAGCATCAGCGCTACACCTGCCATACAAACAGTCAAACCAAGAAATACAGCGTTCAATCCTTTTTCAAATCCATCCGGATCTTTAAGTTGTTTTCTAATTTCTGGTCGTAGTTGATATTTAAACATATTATTTTGGAGTTTCCAGGGCCGCATTCAAACTGCCCATGCGGTAGCCTTCCGGGTCCAGGACTACGGTTTCAAAGCCCAGAGCCTTAAATTTTTCCTTTACGATTTTTTGTATTTTTTCATTGCTCAAATAATGGGGCATTTCGCTTTGGCCGAGTTCGATACGGGCGAGGTCGCCATGATGCCGGACTCTCAGTTGTTCGAATCCGAGAGAAAGCAGGAGGTCTTCCGCCTGTTCCACCATTGATAGCTTTTCAGGAGTGACCGGCTGGCCGTAGGGAATCCGTGAAGACAGGCAGGCCATGGCAGGCTTATTCCAAATGGAAAGTTCCATCATGCGGGATAATTCCCGGACTTCCTGCTTGTTAAATCCCGCTGTCACTAAAGGACTGTGCACGCCCTGTTCACGGGCGGAATCGAGTCCGGGGCGGTAATCACCGAGATCATCGGTGTTGGTACCATTGAGGATGTGGGAGATGTTTTCCTGCTCCGCGACCTTTTTGAGGGTCGAATAAAGCTCTGATTTGCAGTGGTAGCAACGGTTAGCCGGATTAGCCCGGTAGTTTGGATTAGACATTTCATTTGTTTTGATGATTCGATGCCTTGCCCCTATTTCTCCAGCCAATTCACGGGAGGCTTTCATTTCCCGGTCTGGAACGCTGGCGGATTGCGCAGTGACCCCCAGTGCTTTTTTACCCAGGACCTCATGAGCAAGGGCGAGGACCAGTGTGCTGTCCACACCGCCAGAAAAAGCGACCAGCACGCTATCCATTTCGCGAATCAGAGATTTTATTTTTTCTGTTTTTTGCTTCAGTATCATGAGGGGTTTATTAGCTTCTCGATTGATTTTGCCTAAGGGTAACATACCACTGGGCGTGGGGCCAG
>JABIXH010000314.1 GCA_018664975.1 Nitrospina sp.
GAAGTATTTTATGCTAGGAGCTTTTGCGACAGGATTTCTGCTATATGGAATGACTTTGGTTTATGGCTCCACCGGTAGCACAAACCTGTTTAAAATCGCGGAGGTCGTACAGAATCCTGCCGCCCAGTCTAATCCTCTTCTCCTGATGGGACTGGTACTTCTCATAATCGGATTTGGATTCAAAGTCGCCGCAGTACCTTTTCATATGTGGGCGCCGGATGTTTACCAGGGGGCACCCACTCCTGTGACCGCTTTCATGGCTGTTGGACCCAAAGCGGCGGCATTTGCCGCATTCTTTCGAGTGTTTGCGGAAACCTTCCCGGAGCTGGCACCTTCATGGGAAATTCTCCTGAGCACGGTCGCAGTCCTCAGTATGTTTTTCGGAAACCTGGGTGCCATCATGCAGACCAACATCAAACGAATGTTGGCGTTTTCCAGTATCTCGCATGCAGGTTATATTCTCATAGCAGTCATAGCCAAAAACTCTCTCGGCGGTTCGAGCCTGCTGTTTTATATGCTCTCGTATGCCTTCATGACCTTTGGCATATTCGGCATCATTATTATCCTTGGCCGAAAAGGAGAAGAGAATCTGGAAATGAAAAATTATTCAGGGCTGGCTTACAAGCACCCCATACTGGCCCTTAGTATGACCATTTTCCTGCTATCTTTAGGAGGCCTGCCGCCCTTTGCCGGGTTCATCGCCAAGTTTTATATCTTCAGCGCAGCGATTCAGGAAGGACTCATCACGCTCGTTGTCATCGCCGTTCTCAACAGTGCTATTTCTTTCTACTACTACCTGAAAGTCATCATATTCATGTACATGAAAGAGCCTGAAGCTGAATTTAATATCTCGCTGACACCGTTGACCCTCTTTGTGGTTTTTATAGGGGTGATCACAACCGTCAGCCTCGGCATCTTCCCCGGTTCCATCATCGCCCTCGCCTCACATTAACCGACGAGCCGCCGGTGGCAAGTTGTAATATCCTTCATTAGCGAACTAATAATTAGCTCGGCTTAACGAGTCATTGCTACCTGCCTCCCCTGCGTGACACCTCTTCATTAAATTTTATGCCCCGAAGCGGAGACTTAGTAGAAGGAGGAGCTTCAATGGACCCCTCTTTTTCAAAGAGGGGCTGGGGTGATTTACAACCTGTTGAACCAAACTAAGTCACTCTTAGCTTACCGAAGAGTGAACCAATTGAAGCCTCCATTAAACAAAAAAAAACCGGAAGCCCTAACGGACTCCCGGCTTCAATAATACTGTCTACTAAACAGTGATGTATCCCATCACAATGATTTTAACAAATGTTCCAGTGGGTATGTTCGACGTGCTCCAGTTTACTGCAGCACCACTAGTGGAGTTTGCAAGCAACAAGTTCAATCTAAATTTTGAGGCTCCCCCATTTATGCTCTCATTCGAAGCATCGGTAAGAACCGCCAGATTATTCGTTGTAGTATCTTGAATTAAAATAGGAGTTAAAAATGCCCCTGTACTGCTACTACTCTGGGAAACATCGAAATCGAACATAAGATTTGTGGGAATGGCGGGTCGAATCCCAACTCCGTTAACAAAGTCAACAGAAGAACTAAGTGTAGGCGTATTTCCAAAAGTCCCGGACAAACCAGAAATTCCAGAAGTAAAGCCATCAACTCCTGGGCTTCCCGATGTTTTACGTAAATTTTGAATCCTATGCTTAATAGTACCGCCATCGTTTTTGACTTCCAAAACAAAGACTATCTGCCGCAAACCTTTCCATTCATAGTCGGTTGCGTTGAGTGTTGTAAAGTCTCCAGTACTGGCCGTGGTGTCTCCAATAGGGCCGGGTGCAGAAAGGTCTGTACCATCGTCCCATTTGATGCCATTAGCGGAGGCGGAATCAACCACCAACACCTGCCCATCGGTCCCGACAGCCAACGTCTTGTCATCACTGCCATCGTGGGTCAACAGGTCGCCTTTCGTAGTCAACTTATCTTTGGCGGAGATAGTCAGTTTTTGGTTCCCGGTTTGAACCAGGTTATCGACATTGATCCCCGTACCTCCCACCAGTTTGTCATCGAGCTTACCCGATGTGGTATCGGTAGCGGAGACACGCAACGTCTCATCCGCTGTGTTGCCTGCAAAGGACATTGCGCCCCAGGTCAGAAAAACAGTACATAGTAATAATGCTAGCGATATTGGCTTCTTCATGGTTCCTTGCCTCCTCGTTAGAGTATAAAATTTTTAACAATCTCTCACTCTTTCGGTTCGGAACTCCGTAACTTTAGCCTCATTCATTATTGGTCTACCAATAATTGGGCCAAATCCGCCCCAGGCGGCGGTATTACAAAATCTTTCCAAAATAAATTTTTTTTTACGATATAATCAGTTCTTTGGAAAAATATAATCACCGTTTTAACGAGGCAGGTCAAAGATATGAAGATGCATCATCTGGACAAAGAAAAGGTCGAGGCGGTCATGCAGAGGGTGAATGAAGTGATCGACTCAGGGGAATATCCGCCGGATAAAATAGAGGAAATTTTCAAACTTTCGGAAGTGGATGGGGAAAAGTTTCTGGAATGCAAATCCCACCCGATTCAAAAGGAAAAGGTAAACTTTGAATTCGACCCTGAAAAGGGAGTAAGGTTTTTTGATCCGTTCAACTTTTTCACCCGGGGAATCTATAAAGATATGGATGGTTTAACCGTTTGGACGTCGGACAACCTGAAAGAACCCTGGGAATATGATGACAAGGCAGAACCTGAAGCACCTGTTTAGTATTGACTATCCCTGGATGAGCCAACACTATCACGCCTGAGTCAGCCACAACAATCCAATAAAAAAGCCCCGTGCCAAAAGGCGCGGGGCTTTTTTATTTCCTATTCTATTCAGCTTTTTTCCTGATCTTTACTGAAGTCGTAAGAACCTTTTCTCGGAAGTGAAGCGGTAAACATATCGGCCTCATCTTTCATAGCCTTATCTTTAGCTTCGCCTTCTTCTTCGGCTTTTTTACGAATTGCGGCTTCTTTTTCTTCTTCGGTCATATCTTCTTCGGCTTTGCCTTCTTCAA
>JABIXH010000316.1 GCA_018664975.1 Nitrospina sp.
CGTTTCAGCATTGGCTGCAAAATCATCGGCTTCAAGAACCAACCTGTCTAGGACCTCTTTTTTCATTAACTTAAGGTTGTTAGTGGCATCTCGAAAATGCCTTCCCAGAAGAAGGTTTGCAAGAATATGGAATCCGCGATTTGCAAGAATTTTAGTAAAAGCATAATTTAAAAGGACACTTTCCCGAGAAAATCGGCTACCGACTGCCACATCAGCACCATTGGCAATGGTATCAAATAAACCGGTAAGCTCAGGGAGTAAATGTTGGAAGTCGCAGTCCATTGTAAGGACATAATCCCCTTTTGTTACTGCATAGCCATCTCTTAATGCCCGGCCGACTCCATTGGGCATACTTCTGCGAATCAATTTTATTCGAGAATCTTCGAGCGCCAAATTTTCTGTTACCTTTGCCGTGTCATCCTTACTATTATCATCGACAATAATGATTTCTTTAATATATTCTCCGTAACAAGCTTTCAGGTTTTGCACCAAGGCAGGAATATTCAATTCTTCATTTCGACAGGGAACCACCACCGAAAGCCGGCCTTTAAAGCAATCATACTGGACCAAACTGGACATAGGCCTTTTCCAACTTTCTTCAGCCGGGTTTTGTCCCCAGATCAGTAATGACCCGGCAAAATTTCTTATATAAGGAAAGTTTTCCAGAATCAGGCTAAGATTCTGCATCGGCCACAGGAGCATTTTCGGAATCGGGGGAAATAAAAAGTCATACGGAAGTATTTTAATCTTTATGTAACCAGCCTCTGAAAGCAGAGTAAATAAATCGACTCGATTGAGAGACTCATTTTTTTCAGTCCGCTTTACAAAGAAAAATAGTTTAGAAACCAAACTCTTAATTTTATAAAAAGGATTCCAAGGATTCGGATCAAAAAACAGGATTTGTCCTCCCGGGTTTAATAATTTTTTCACCTCAAACAATAATGTTCCGGCATTTTCATCCGTTAACAATTGATACCCGACAATAAAATCAAAACGGCGTCCACTCAACTTGCCTGGAAATTGGTCCAAGTGGATACGTTCAATGTTTTGCGGGATATCATCCTTCCCACTGTCTTCATACAAATCTTCATTCAATATCGCTGCACAAATAGGGTTATGGTTGCCATTAGCCTCTGAGATTTCACAAGTCCATTTACAAGAACCAGCTCCTAACTCGAGAATACTATTTTCTGGAAACAGGTGAAAAAAATGGCGTACCATTTGAGCTCGCCATTTCAAACGAATCGGGAGGAAATAATCAGTGTTTTTCCAATAATTCTCTCTTAACTGTTCTCGTTTTCTCAGTAACTCAGTAAGATTCATTTCGAGCCAACCTTCACAATCCATCTGAAATGGTTGTTATAGGGTTTTTCCAGGTAACCAGACTTACATTAGAAGAGATTTCAAGCAGGTAAAACTCTCTTAGAAGAGATCAGTTCTTTATCAGCTTGTTTTTCATTATCGTAAATGCATCTTTGAAGAGTGACTTTGCCATTTTTGTTGACTTATTGCTCGAAGACTTACTTCCCATATCTGCAAACAATTGAATAATTCGATAAGGCTTGCGTAGGAAATAAATCACATAAAATAAAAGCGCCCCAAAATTAACCATTAAGGATAGTTCCAAGTCCCCAAATCGAGGGTTGTATGAGGTTTTCTTGGCTCCAAAATCCTGAAAAGTAAACAAGCTCATTAGATATTTATCATCAAACTCAGTGATAACCCCTGCCCTTTGAAGTTCTTGAAATGATTCAGTATTGGGTTGCGGGGAATAAGCATTAAGGTTTACATTGGTAAAACCTATCCAGGCACACTGAATTATAGCCTTATAAGTTCTCAAGACACTCATGTAATCATCTTCAGGAAAACCAATTATAAAAAAACATCCCACATTAATCCCTGCCTTTAGTGCACTACGTGCGGAATCAAACATTTTCGGTAAACTGACTTTCTTTTTTATTGCATGCAATACACGAGGATCACCAGATTCCGGAGCAAATGAAAACTCGTGACAACCTGCCGCCTTTAATTTTTGCGCCACCTCAAAGTCAATGCCTTCACTGCGAGTTCCTGATGGTAGCTGGAAGGTGATTTTCATGCCACGCTTGATGATTTCGTCACAAAAATCACATATCCAATCCTTTCGCACAATTGCAGTCAAATCTTCAAACTGAAAATCTGAAACACCATAATTATTCTGATATTCCTGCATTTCATCCACTACCAGTTTGTAATCTCTGGGAATCCATTCTGTCGTCCACATATTAGGGCTTGTACAGAAGGTGCAAGAGAACGGGCAACCACGCGTCGCTAGCATGGGCATAAATTTCCCCTGGGAAGACCCGTGAGGCTGATTAACTTCATTGTATTTCTGAATGTCAAATAAATCCCATGCTGGTTTGGCAATTGAATCGATTTCTTTCATTCTTTTGCGACGAGAATTTACTCTAATTACTCCCTCAGCATCTTTATAAGCAACGCCCGCGACATCGACCAACGACAAACCTTTCTCAACGTGTTCCAACAATTGAACAATGGTTTCTTCTCCTTCCCCCATTACCACACTGTCTAATGGAGCCTGCTCCAGAGAATATTCAGGGAAGCCGGTAACGTGTTCACCTCCCATCAATAAGTACGAATGAGGAAATAACTTGCGAATTTTCGCGATCAATTCACGCACATATACCCAGTGAGAAGTAAACATACATCCCAAACCAATTACCTGAGTATCGGAGGGAATACACTCAATAATTTGTTCTTGAGTCAAACCCCTTACCCGAATTTTATTATTATATAAATGATAATTTCTTGGAGCAGAACCGGGTCCATCCACTACAGTGACTTCGTGACCTTCTTCACGTATTGCTGCAGCAATATATGCCAAACCAATCGGTGGCATGCTGATCGTAGACACGAAGTTTGTCAACGACACAAATTTAGGGGGTTCTATCAGGCAGACTTTCATATTTTTCGTGGGGACGTATATTATGATACTTTAATATTCTAAATTTTAGCACAAACTCAACTTTTCAGGTAAGGTTTGGTCAACATTGCTGAAAATAGAAACATTAAAGATACTCATTGTAAGAAAAGCATATTTTCTTAGTATCATCAGCTTTGATTAGAGCTATGAACAAATTTTAACGGTCTGTTTGTTTATTATCGATGAACTGCACTCCCATAAACGTATTGGCTCTAAAAGGAAAGCTTTGAATTCAATTTTCCAAACTGGTCTATCAATTTATCATGGCAGTTTTAGAATGAAATTGAGGTGAGATTTTTCTAGATTAAGGAGGGTAGTGAGTTGCCAACTAGTTGTTTTAGATTAATTACAATTTGTTCTAATTCTTACAATCCGTAATTCATACAACCTAGCCAAAATAATTATTTCTGACCCAATTCATCATCATAATTATAAATTACCATCTCTAAGAATGCTTAGGAGGAATCCCGTTAGCATAGATAGCTGGGAACTCACTCCGAGCAACCATCAGACTTTCAACGGTACCAATATCTCTATGGTAAACATTATTGTGAAATATGTTGATACGTCCCATATAATGAGGCAAGACTTCCGTACTAAAGTCTATCACTTCTTTTCCAAGGCTGACTAGAAAATCCAAAACCGATGGGGACAATATATATACCGCACCATTGGCTAAGTTTCCGGGGGGGTTTTCTAATTTTTCATGAAACGCTGTAACAATTCCCTGCCCGTCAAGCTCAACAATACCACATGCTTCCGGCTCCGAAGCATTAAAAGTCATCATCGATATTTCAACATTTTTTTCTCTATTTTCGTATTTATGCATAAATGCATTAACGCTGAACATAGATAAGTTATCTGCATGAATAAGCATTAAGGATTTACGCTGAAAAAACTCTCTATTCTTCAGCAATGTTCCTCCCGTTCCCAACAATTTTTCCTCATAGGCTACAGTTATTTTCACAGGATAATTGCTTCTTTCTAAATAGTCTCTAACGATATCTGGAAAGCAATGAAGATTAATCAGAATCTCGTTAATACCACCATTACAGAGCAACTCAATCCAATAGTCCAACAGTGGTCTACCATTTATTTCGACAAGGCACTTAGGAATTGAATTTGTGATAGGACGCAAACGCGTACCCAAGCCTGCCGCCAGAAGGAGTGCTCGCATAGTTTAGTCAGCCAGTTCCAATTTGACATCCTGAGGTGATAAAGGAATGTTTCCGACTCGGCTCACCTGGCAAGCAGCGGCAATAGAACCTAGATACATGCTTTTCCATATATCTGTGCCCACTGCCATCGACATTGAGCAACAGGCCAGCAAGCTATCTCCTGCACCTGCAGAATCTTTCGGAGCAGTATTAAAGGCTGGCAAGCGGTCAGTAAGCCATGTTCCTGTATTTGCAGAAGTTGCATGAGCAATCACACCTTCAGATCCCAACGTCAGAATAATATTCTTGGCATTAGTTTTCTCACGAAGCTTTTCGGCAAGAACAACCAGTCCAGAATTAAAATCACGCACTGCGAGTCGTGCTTCGCGTTCAGTAGGCGTTAACAACAACGCATCTTTAAAACGTGAGACATCCCCCACCTGAGAAGAAGATTGGCTGTCGGCAACCATAAAAATATTATTTTTCCTGCAAACATCCGAAACTTCATTTACCAAAGGTTGCGGCAAACATCCATAATTAAAATCGGAAAAAATAACAAGATCCGATTTCGACAAAGCAACTTTTACTGCGGCTACAAATTTACGCACGATTTGTTGGCTGATATCATGTTGTCGTAAGTGGCTAACACGAAGCAGAGTCTTGCCGTCTGCACGAAAACGTTGTTTAAGAGTGGTTGGTCGACTATCATCCTCAAACACCTCTGCCACCACCCCCCACTCATTCAATTTTTCCCTCGCAAACTCAGCAGAAGAATCTTTGCCTGAAATGGAAAAATAGTTCACATCCGCTCCCAGACTATGGGCATGAGCCGCAACGATAGCAGCCCCACCTAAAAATTTTTCTTGCTGAATGGGAGTAACGACCAGCGTTGGGTCCTCCTGAGACATACCCAGAGCATCACAGGAAATATATTCATCCACGATTAAATCACCCAAAACGGTGACACGAAAGCCTTTGAATTTTTCCATTACCTCACGCAGATCGGCCATGGAAAATCCGTGTCGTTCGGTAAATTCTTTTGGCCGAACAATGGATGACAAATTCGCTTCTAGCATTTCCCGCCTGAGCAGATCAACACACGAAAATCGCATTTCTCCGGAACTGAATAATAATTTACCTCCGTAGCTATCAACCGCATCTTGCTCAGGGTTACTATGCACCTCATGTTCCTGCCCTTTAACCACGATAGATGGCTCCAACAATTTAATAAGCTGTTCTGGTGGTTCACTCATAGTGAACGAGTAATCTACATAGCTGATAGACCTTACCGCTTCAAGTCTCAAGTCAGCGGGAACTAACACGCCAGCAGCATTGTCATCAGTGACACCAACAACAAGAAAATCACCACACTCATCTGCAAATCTCAGCAAACGAAAATGTCCAGGATGAATGGTATTAAAATTACCCGAAACGAAAACAATTCGCCTCCCTGGCCCCGCCTTCCTTTTTATCTCCGCAACAATTTCTGGATTCTGCATGAGGGAATTCAACTAAAAATATTCATGGTGGATTTACAGATTATGCTCAAGAGCTAACAACGCAAAAGTTTTTCTAAAAAACTCCGCACCCACATTCTCATCAAGTTCAACGGGTTAGCAAAAGCTCAACATTTGTCCAAGGAGAAAAGAAATCACCATATTTTCCTTTTCCAACAGACTTATCAGGACGGGACCTTGTCATATTTCTTGTTAAACCGAACACAAAATTCATCAAAGTGTTTCTTAATATTGTCAAAAGTGTCAACATCACCATTAAACATCTGAAGATCATTCCCCCAATACGGCCTTAACTTAACAGGATCTATCCAATCGTAATCGGTTACGTTTGATGGAGAAATACATGAGCCCTCCAGCCAAGCTTTCATATAAATATAATTAATATTTGTTGAGTAAATAGCAAATATTCCCGGACCATTGGGAACATAACAATTAACAAATGCTTTCTGATAAAGATACAATCTGATACTCATATTATAGGTTGCGGCAAGCCCAATGTCAGTAAATCTTGGAGGTAGGCCATCCCTATCGAATGGCTGATCAGCATCCGGTATTATAATTGGTTTATAACCCAAGCTTTCCACATACTCGGCAAACCGCACCCACTCAGGAACATTACTATTCCTGACCGGGTCAAATTTCGAATTTCTTATAGTAATCGTAACAATTTTAGTATCTTTAGAGCTGAAAAATTGCCACTTATCCATAAAAGCAGGAATATGTTTTGGCACCGCAAATTCACAGACAACCCCTTCTTTGAGCAAAATCCTTGTCACTTCTCTGTTATCAAATCCACCCACAGTTGAAAAACCGTAACCTTCAGGAAAAACATTTGCTTTAGAAGTCAATTTTCTCGCGGCTTTTCGAGTAGCAAAAGAGAGGACACCATTACATCTGGGGCTTAGTGACGCAAGGGAACTCAACAAATTAATGGTTCGGTAATTTATTGCATCCTCACCATAAGATTCTGTCAACTCCTTCCATTCCAAAGCAGGGTTTAGCTCCTTTGGCACTATCACCACAGAATAATTCTTGTACCCCTTTTTAATACAATAATGCTCTGCACATATTAAAAACTGCACCAGATTAAATGAGGGTGACTGAACATTCAGATCATACACAGCAAAGAGTTCGTCAGACTTAGACTCCTTTTTCTGGAAAACCGCGCACACAAATGCCGTTACTCTGGAACATTTTATCTCAAACAGAATTCTCGAAAACAACCACGTCCACCCCTCTTTTCCTACTTTTCTTAATATATGTAGTAATCGATCCATAAGCTCATATCTAATAAGTTAAAGTTACTTAAATCTTCTAGTAATAAGAATAAATTTTTCAGAGGAATTGGTTGAATATTAAAAGAAGAAAGACCTAATATTGTAGTAAAGCTATTTTACATAGCTCACCTCACCCCATTTAGCGAACTGCAAAACCTGACCTCACACTTCTACCCAATACTTCATAGCACCAAACCTATATTCAGACTCAATAATTTTCAAACCCTGCTTCGCAAATAATTGATACATGTCCTCTCTAACGAATTCAGAAACATGGTCATCATCCATATAGTTTAATTGGATCCCTAATAAGGTCTTGGCTTGATTGAGGTAGGAGGCATCAAGGTCAGGAACCTCAATATACGCATAGGAAAAATACTTTTTCAAATCTTGAATCAAGCCTTCCGGGTCATCCAAATGCTCCAGATTATTTGCACAGACTAATACGTCATATTTCTGCTTGCTTGACTTTAGAAACTCAACAGCATCATTACAAACAAACTTAACATTTTCAGCCGCAAAATTTTCATTAGCAAAGCGAATTTTATCAGAATCATGGTCAACACCTGTAACTGATTTGCATATTTTGGCTAACCGATGCGTGTTATTGCCCGAACCACATCCAAAATCAAGTAAAACATCTTCCTTTGATATTTTATCTTTCAAAAAATCATACTGTGCCTTTTGCATAGGGTGCAAGTCAGCATCCAAACTTTTCACGGTCAACACCATGCCATATTCATGAGCTAACCTGGTAAAAATCCAGCTCAGGTCAGAGAAGAATCTAAATTTTATTTTATCTGGAACAAGCGGAATTTTGCTTAATTTATATATCAAAGAATTGAGGTAGTTACGTGGTTTTTTCCGGTTAAATTTCAAACCCATAGTTTAACTCCTGTCATTATCAACAAAACCCTGATTTTCCTAGTAGTGTACGGTTAGGAAAGCGCATCAGGCTAGAGATTATAGCATAGCAAAAAATTAAAAAAAACTGAGTGCCTAGAAAGTCAGAGACGTATAAAAGGTTAGCCAATCAGGTTGGAAGGGTAATCAACTTAGAAAAAAGTAAAAAGAATAGATTTCTATGGTGATTCGGAGTTTGGGAATAAAATTAATACTCAATCGATAGTGCCGAATTATAAGCACGAAGTTACAGAAATCATCGGACGATTGAGGGGTGATCATGGTCTTATTATTTCGAAAGCAATATCAAATGATTTATGGACTCCAAATCAGGCAAAAGCTATTAGCATATATAAAAAAAAATTATTATCATTCGTAAAACTGAGATCAGAAATGATCAATTATTTGAGGAAAACTTTCTCTTTAATCCTCCAAAAAGCCTAAATAACTTTTGCAGCTTGGGGTGGGACTAACCAGCATTAGCACTATTTGAATAAATGGAAATGTATAAAAATTCCATAGGGAATATTTATCGGTTGGGTGAAACATTTATGACACAACTGTCGTGAATTAGTGTTCTGATAAATGTCGGCAAATATCCCAGTCTCTTTAGCTAATTTTCCAATCGTCACCAAATCCAATTCGGTTTTATAAACATCCTTGCAAGACTTACTTTCCCTCAAAATATTGGTTGACAACCTTCATAATAAGCGTTCAGGGGCTGAAGAGCCTCCTTCTGTATCTCGTCAGGACCTGCCATTGTTGCAGGTTCAAGAACTGGGGATTTTGCTCGATGCGGAAATATGATCCTGAATGGCGGTGATTATCTTTCGCTCACCTTATGGGATCGTGGGTTTTGCAGAGGTTCCTTAATGGGCATGTAATGTAGCGGTTGAGAAGTCTGAATCGCCGCCGGAACCTTCGCTACAGTATAATCACGCCCATTGCAGTAACTGCAGGCCCCAAGAAATCGAATATTTTTGAGCTCCTTTAGCCTCGCAACTATCTGTGACGTATTCAGCGTACGGATATCGACCGAATCTTTCTTAAACATTGGTATAGCGTTTAAGTTTTCAGCGTGAGCAGAGAACGGACAACCAAAAATCTTTCCATGAAGGAGAGTAAAGGCATCGTTGACGCAACAATTACTGTAAACAAATTCTGTCTGCTCCGGTGATCGATTCTTTCTGTCAATTGTCGCGCAATCCTGCCAAGAAAGTACCCTGTCATGAACATATCGGATGTTTTTTTCGCTCAGGGTCTCAACCAATTTTGATGTATTTTTTGATAAACTCCCATAGTCAGAGATCTGATACCTAAACCTCGGATCAGTGGACACGCTGAGCAAAGATTCTTTCGGGACGATGGTTCCATTAGTGTAAATAACGATCTCGCCAAAATTATCGAATGAGCTGAGAAAGAACAGGACTTCATCCAGATTCTTATACAAGAGAGGCTCGCCGCCAATGAGTCGCACTTCCGATATACGATCAACCGCCGCCAGAACAACCCCGAGCTCTTCAAGCAAGGATACGTGATCTGAATTTTTTGGCGCCGTGTAGTACTGCATAAGGTTTGAGCAATCCTTGCATTTTAGGGAACACTTTTCCGTTAGAACAATATCTAGACTGTTCAGACTTACCCCTAAACCATCTCTATCTCCGTCCTTGACTCGCATCAAAAAATTCTTGATCTCCGAGGTGACACGAGCAGGACTCCAATCTAAATCGATTTCCTCATAAACAAAATCGTCAAATACGAAATCACAAAGGTCATAAGTCAGACCAACATTCTTATCTAAAAGCCCATATAAATATTTGATATTATTCCGATTTGATGCAACGATGACATGTCCCTTTAAGACCTCCACTAGCGACTTCACATAAATTCCGTCTATGCTTTTACCAACGTTTAAAGGGTTTAAATCAATAAAAGCGTGTGGCTTAAGACCAAGGCGCCGAAGACCCTGAAGAACTAGGCGACCAAAATTACCAGTCCCTAAAATATAAATATTCTCAGAGTTTAACGACCTTTTTAACGGAGTCATGAGCTTCCCCTGAATTAGTGGCGAGTTAATTGAGCCACATTCTTTGCCTAAAAGTCTACCGGGCTGACATAGCCGAGGCAGGAATAACAGCGTTTCCGATTGTAGAACACTTCAATATATCTAAAAAATACCTAAAAATAGCCGTCCTCGCTTCCAGACTAATATTATAGGCTTTTCATGAATCAATTCCAACTGCGATGTGTGGAAAAAACTTTCCGTCACGGTCTTATCCCAGCAATCTCACTTTTGATATTTTCCCTTAAATAGTGGACACGAGAAAAGTGATGTTTATAATCATTATTGGAGATGCCCACTATTTCGGGGAAAGTTGGGTCATAATGCTATCTCCTTCAAGAAATTTATTTAACGAGGTATGGGCTAGAATTAAAATCAGAAAGAGCAAAAATTTGCTTCGGGTCAACACCTAACTTATCTCTTAATTTCAAAAATATATTCCTAACTACGCCCTTATTGTAATGGCAAATCAGGACCGTATGATTAGCCTTAAAATCACCCTTGTCGTAGGAAGATAAGTCCTGCAGTTGTCCACCAAATTTCAAACTTCCTACTTGGGCCTGCTTCACGCGCGCGTCATCAACAATGTTTATCACTGGAACCTTCAAACGTTCGCTAATGCAAGCGACGCTCATGGCAATATTTGACAGGCAGTACAAGTCTAGGCCACCTGACTTAGTTTTAATAAAATCAAATATCAACTGTCGAAAAGAAACAAGCTCTTTAAGGCTTGTAAATGGAGAAATCTTCTTAAGCTCTAGAACAGAATTTGTATCATTAATAATATTAAAAACCATATTAATCTCTTTCCTAGAGTTATCCTTGTAAAATGCAATCGAGAACCAGAAAAATATTTCCAACATCTCACGTAATTTAACGACCAAAAAATCCAAGTTAGATCCCGATTCCGTGTTGGCTATATTTATAACTATTTGGATAATTTCGCTATAGTCGGAAAGCCCGCGCTTTTCAAAACGGGTAGCTAAGCCACTGCTACTACCTGTATGAGTATAGCTAAAGAGACGGGTGCGGGCAATAGACCTCAGTTTCAAACGAACTCTAACCATAAAGAGTTGGTCCTCAGCAAGCATAAGACAAGGAAACACAATTTTATTCACCTTCAAAAAATCAGCAGAAAATATCACCCCCCAGCACTCTTTCGCTGGAAAATTCTCATAGCTTATATTCGATCTTACGTTTGAGCCTCCGTCCATGTCGCTTATCAGCGGTAGGGTCGATTTCGGATCATTCATTCGAGCGGGGTTATTGCATTCCATGCAGATCACATCGATTGCTTCATGATTGTGTAGAGTTAAAAATTCTGGATTTGTGCCTATGTTATCTATAAAATTCAACTCATCATCAGAATCTATAAAGACTATATACTTCCCAAGAGCCATGGAAAGTCCGATATTCCTAGCATTTCCGGGACCACTATTTGCCGGAGCCCTAAATAACTTAACGTTTTGGCGGCCATTTATCCCTGTTGCTAAAAGTTCATAAGTTCCGTCATGCGAGCAGTCGTCAACGATCAAAACCTCGCAGTCTAACTCTTTTGTTAAAGAAGAAATTTTCTCTAGTAGCGAAGTAACTTCTGTTAACGAGTTATAAATCGGAATAATAAATGTAAATAACATATTGTTTAAACCATTCAATAATTATTGGATCATGCCTAGAACAGAAGGCGCTTTAAAGCCGAGTGTTTTTCCGGGTCGATGATTAAACTGATCCATGAGGAAGTGATACGCCCCTGATTTTTTTAGAAATCTTTCCGCTTCATTTCTTGCGAAGTACGCTGCGGATTTTCAAAAAAATCATGCTACGCATCCAACAAAAACCTGATTTATCCACTAAAGGATATAAAAGCATATCAGTTTAAAGGTTTTAGCATAGCAATATCATAAAAAGAACTGAGTGTCGAACCTCATGAGCAGAGAATAAAATCACAGAACTAGATTATCAAACTTTCATCCAATCAAAGCTCACTCCCGAGTCTTTTACCATATAGCTTTTTAAGCTATCCCTCAGTTTCATGGCCAAATTATGTTGTGGTCTCAGATTACTGAGGTTACCCTGGAAAAAATTTACATGAACTCAAACCCAAGTCTACAAAACAAAGCATCTTAAACCGGAAAATCAGAATCCCCCATCAATAAGAGTCTAGTTTCCATTCAATACCATATTAAATGCAAATTCAATTTATTATTTGACAGCCCTGGCAACCTAATTTCCAATCATCATATTACTGAATCAGAATAATTTTTAGAGGATAAAATAATATCGTGTTTTTCAACTGTCACATCTAGTAAAATAACTGGTAAGGGGTGGCACTTATGGAGAGCATAAATTATGAAAGAGCACTTTGAAACACACTTCAAATTAGTCGAAGGTGAAGGTGGCTTCTCTACAGATTCAGTTTCCCAATCTGACTTGGAACTTTTCAGAGAGGTCGTAACCAGGCATTATCAGAAGGTTTTACTCAATTCAGGCTTTAACGATGAAGCAAACCTCAACCAACCGATAGACACTTACCATCAGTTTTCACAGAAAGTCGACCACTCTAATATTTGGGGAAAGAAAGATAGGATTTTGGCTGAAGAGGATTTAGAAATATTTCTTTCGTCAGAATTTTTCAAAAGTATGAAAGAGCAAATTGGCGAAATTAATATTTCGGGCGAAGAAGGTGTAGGGTATCCGGAAATATATTATCGACTGGTCAGGCCAAAACCTTATGTAGATGTTGGCCCCCTGCATGCAGACAGGTGGTTTTGGGATTTGGGACATGGTTTTACTCCCGAAGGCTATAAAAGAATAAAGTTTTGGTTTTCACTATGGAATGAGCCGGGGTTATCTGGTTTCAGGTTTGTCAAAGGTTCGCATACTAAAGAATACGATTATGAGGGTGAAAAGCGAGACGGGCAAATGAAGCCATGCTTTGAGGAGGAAAAATATAATTTTGAAATATCTCCATTTTTAAGCAAGCCTGGAGATTTTATTATTTTTAATGACTCTCTTTTACACGGCGGGTTAATCGGTGGAGAAAAAACGAGGGTGAGTTTCGAATTCACACTCTTTATCAAGTAATACCATTAAAGTCTCGCAATATTATTGCGAGCCTGGGATTATATCTTTATTCCTACAGACACGATTTTGGTTCACCTTTAAATCTAACCAGGGTTTTGGTGAACCGCATTGAGAGGAAAATAACCGTACACTTATTGACAGTTTAAGTCCTGTAGAAGCTTTTTCGGCTGTGCCGCCAGGGTGTACGGAAAAAAAAATCGAGACTCGCTTAAGAGTCGCTTACTCGCTTCTTGTTAAATCGAATACAAAATTCATCAAAGTGTTTCTTAATATTTTCGAAAGTGTCATCGTCACCATTCCAGCTCTGAAGGTCACTTCCCCAATACGGCCTTAACGCTACAGGATCTATCCAATAGTAACCATCCACAGTAGAAGGAGTTATGCATGCTCCCTCCAGCCAACCTTTCATATAAATATAATTTATATTAGTTGAGTAAATAGCAAATATTCCCGGACCATTAGGAACATAACAATTAACAAAAGCTTTCTGATAAAGATGTAGCCTAATACCCATATTATAGGTTGCGGCAAGTCCAATGTCAGTAAACCTTGGAGGTAGACCCTCCTCATCGAATGGCTGATCCGAATCTGGTATTATAATTGGTTTATAACCCAAGCTTTCCACATACTCAGCAAACCGCACCCACTCAGGAACTTTACTATTCCTGACCGGATCGAATTTCGAATTTCGTATAGTGATCGTAACGATTGGAGTATCTTTAGAGTGGATTGAATGCCAATGATCCATCACTGCATTAATATGGTTTGGCACCTTAAATTCGCAGAAAATTCCTTCTTTAAATATAATCTCTGTCAGCGTATCGCCAAACTCTCCCAAAGTTGAAAAACCGTAGCCTTCAGGAAAAACATTTGCCTTAGAAGTAAATTTCCTCGCGGCTTTTCGAGTAGCAAAAGAGAGAACACCATTACATCTGGGGCTTAGCGACGCAAGGGAACTTAACAAATTAATGGTTCGATAATTTATTGCATCCTCACCATAGGACTCTGTCAACTCCTTCCACTCCAAAGCAGGATTTAACTCCTTGGGAACTATCACCACTGAATAATTCTGATACCCATTTTTTATACAATAATGCTCTACACATAATAAAAACTGTACTAGGTTAAATGAAGGAGACTGAACATTCAGGTCATATACTGCAAAAAGATCGTCAGTCTTCGATTTCATTCTCCCAATTACTGCGCACACAGATGCCGTTATCTTGGAAGCACGTATCCCACTCAAGATTCTCAAAAACAGCCAGACAATTCCCTCTTTTCTAACTTTCCTAAAAATATTTATTAATCGTTCCACTAATTACCTATCAAATAAATTTCTATACTTAAATATCCTATCCATTAATCACGTTTTTGATCAATAGGCGTCCCCTTGAAATAAAAAGGGAAATCGCTGGGGGAAAATATTTTTCAACAAGGTTTTGCTCTCAAGATCAAGAGTGGCCTCACAAAAGGGAGCCAAATCTTCATACGCGAAATAACCAGTTAATAATGCTGGCAGAAATTTTTCAGGAATACTGATGCTGTTGGGCATCACATCATCCCCTAACTCAATCACTCCATCAACAACTTTAAAAGATATATTTTTTGACATTGTCTTTATACAAAATGAACCATCCCTTAAACCTAACCCTTCTAACCCAGTATTTAAATAGGGCACCAAGTCCTGGAACAATTCCAATGAATCAAAAATTTTAAACAGCGATCCCCCGTCAGACTGGACAAATGCCAGGAATGTACCTCGCAAATGTTGCTTTAGATAGGTCATTAAAAACGAGCGATATGGAAGCTTAATTTCAAATTCAGATGCACCTAAATCCATGACATGTTTTTTCAATAAAGACATCGACAAGTTACAACTCTCTATTGAATTATCAACTATTACCTCCCTGAAGTTTAAAGGGTCCTCTGGGTCTCCTGAAAAATAACCGTGAACTTTACCATCATTCCCCTGAATAACTTTAGGTTGGTAAAAATAATACGATTTTTGGGCTGGGCCCACCAACCAACTCCAGATTTTATCGTCCCGGTTAGGAGAAAATATTACTTCGCCAGTGGCCCGCTTATATATTCGCTTCAATTCAGGAAGATGAGGCGACTCAAAGTCAACTGCCTGACCCTTTTCGGTCAATGCCACATCATCTATATTAACTCTGATTTTTGACTTGGCTATATAAGGGAAAAAACCGTATTTAGAATAAAAATTAGGTATCCCCTGCAAATACGCAATTTTCTTATTTGAATTTTTAACATAATTAAGGGCGTAATCCATTAGACCTGAGGATATCCCTCTTCTCTGATAATCGGGATGGGTGGCAATGGGACCGATTGTTGCTGCAGAAATCTCCACCGGAGGAAAAGAAACCTTCCTTTCGCCAAGAACGATCACCCCTACAACTTTACCGTTTATTGTAGCTATTTTTGTGTGTTCACTTTTGAATATACTAGGATGCCAAACGGCCTCCTTCAAGTTCACTCCATGAATTTCTGTCTTAAAGGCAGAATCCAGAAGATTAACTATCTCGGTGCGCTCCTTTTCAAGGGTTAGATCCTTAAAAATAACACCTGACAGGTACTTGCCATTCTTGATCATTTATTCTCCCAAGATATCCAAAATAATTTTTCCGGCTTGATCAATTTCAATACTTCCTACGGGGGGGTTTACCAGTAGTTCAAGGAGTCGATGGTCACACATATTCTCAATGACAGGCAACTTGAGTGTTCGGTATCCAGATAAGTCCTTATAAAGCCCAGAGTAAAGGGGGTTGCACCAAGGCAAACCTCTAGCAGGAGCTTCTATAGGATTAAAATGCGCATGGCGATGAAGAGGTGCCCATGTTCTCTTTAAAGGTAAGCCTCTAGCATTTGCTTTTTCGATTAACTCATCCAAGTTAATTTTGGCGCAATCTGTTAACTCCATAAGCACACTGTGATAAACCCCCTTTGAATTTTCAATTGGTTTTCTAACCAATATTTGACCTGAATTGCTCAAAATTGTAGCTAATTGTTCAGCATTGCTAATCCTGATATCATTCTGCGAATCTAACTTAGTTAAACCAACGCGGGCCAGAGCCGCTGAAAACTCTGTCATTCGATAGTTATAGCTCAACTCTGCATCTCCGAACGATCTCAAACGATATATCTTTGTTGCAAGTTCAGAATCGTTTGTCGAAATCACCCCGCCATCGCCTGAGCTGATGGCTTTAGCTTGGTGCAAACTGAACACAGCTACTCTCCCAAAAGTTCCAATTCGCTTTCCTTCAAAAATCCCCCCATGCGCATGAGAGGCGTCTTCTATTAAATCAAGATCGTATTTTTCTGCAATTCGAACAATTTCATTCATGTTCGCTGGGTACCCAAAAACAGAAACCACGGAAATTGCGCGTGTGTGCTCTGTTATATTTTTTTCAATTGATTTGGAACATAAAGCTAATGTTTCCCTTTCGCAATCGGCAAAAATGGGAACGGCATTTTGCATCAAAATAGAAGAAGCCGTTGATATATGAGTATAGGGTGTCACGATTACCTCGTGACCAATACCAATTCCCAATGCCGCAAGCACAAGATGTAAACCTTCCGTGGCATTACCAACTCCTAGCGAATGCTTTACTCCAAGATACTCTGAGAATTCATTTTCAAACTGGCTTACTTCTCCTGCCGGAAAAAGCCCTGACTTATCTCCTGCCGCAAACAGTTGACCAGACCTGATTACACGAAGGACGGCCTCCTCTTCTTCATCTCCATAGTTGGGCCATGAGGGCCACTTTAATAATGCCATTTTTGCCTCTCTTCAGATCTAAACTAATTTAATTTTAAGATTTCGTCTTCCCATAGGGAAACAATTAAACCTGCATCATTTTTATTGTTTTTTGAATTATTTCTAATGGAAAGATTATAAGCACGGGATTCTGCAAATACTCGGCCTATCATAATCACAACCCTAACTATTCATTGTAATCAAACAACGACCTGAAATTTCACCAGAACGCATTTTTTGAATTGCAGTATTAATTTCGTTGAGAAAAAAATGATCTGTGATGAGGGGCTTAAGTTGAATACGGCCCGCATCAAGCAATTTCTGATAACGCGGTATATCTTCGTGAGGAACGGTTTCACCGCCATGCGAACCACTTATTGTTTTTCCGAAATGGAGCGGTAAAGAATAAATATTTACATTATTTCCTTTCCTTGGAACCCCTACCAGGACAACGCGCCCTTTGGGACTCGTCAAGTCATAGCCCATTTCGATAATAGCGGGTTGACCTGTATTATCAACAAAGGCATCGACTCCCTGATCCCCCAAAACTGTTTTAATCATTGCCTTTGCGTCAGCCTTATTGGAATTGATGGTATGGGTAGCACCTAATGTTTTAGCAAGCTCAAGTCGATCATCATGCAAATCCACAGCAATTATAGGATAGGCTGAAAGCAAGTTAGCGGCCTGAACAATGTTAAGCCCTACTCCACCAGCACCAAATACCACAACCGATTCGCCAAGTTTTACTTTGGCATTGTTTTCAATCACCCCGAAACCCGTAGTCACCGCACAACCAAAGAGCGAGGCGATTTCCATGTCAGTAGTTGCATCAATCCGGGTCACTCGATTTTCTGAGACAATTGCATAATCGTTGAACGTTGCAATTAAACCAGCATTCAATGGCTTTCCATTCCAAGTATAACGTGGAGGAAGAGATTCGATTCCTTGACTTTTCCGCCAATGAAGAACCACGTGGTTTCCAGGCTCCACATACTTTACTCCTGCTCCCACAGACTGGACAATCCCCGATGCTTCATGACCCAACAGGTGCGGAAGATATTTATCCTCCCCTTTAGCTCCATCAATTTCTCCAAGCTGGGAGCCACAAATGCCACTACAATGAATTTTAACCAGAACTTGACCTACTTCAAGTTTCTGGGGGAGCTCAATCCGATCGACAACCAAAGGCTTGTTCTGTTCGACAAGTATGGCCGCGTTCATGCTTTTAGGATAGCGCATTTTCAATCACTCAAAATAGATGAAAGAATGGTCCCCGGTATACCCCGCCTGCCTGAACCACCAGTCCCACTCTTCCGGGTTGCAAAAAGCTTCGCAGGTTACCTGCCAGTAAAGCAGGTTCGCCTTTTCGACTTCGTTGCGATATGACTCCACACATAAATATTTATTTTGCTTTCCTACACGTTCCATTTCCCGTAGTGCTTTATCCAAGTCATAGTTGTGCAGGTTGTGAAGGGTAGTGATCGAATAAACCAGGTCAAAGTGATTATCGGGGAATGGTAATTGATTTGCATTTCCAATCTGCAAACGATCCTTGATTTCTTCCTTGGAGTTGGCAATCGCGTAATCCGAAATATCTATTCCATAAATTTCGATTCCGGGAACCAGCAGAGATATTTCATAAAGCAAAAATCCTTTTCCACAACCTATATCAAGGACTTTGTCACCGGCCTTAAGACCGTAATGATCGGTCATGGCTTTTGCGACCGGCATCCAACGCCCCGCCATATAACGATAACCTCCATAACATATCCTGCGATCGCCATCCCAATAATCAAATCCCCACTTCTTAGCCAACTCAGCGGCTTTCTCTTTAGGGTATTCAGGGTCATTCACCCGCGCAAGGTAATCACGTACGGTGCTTTTATGTACTGAGGAAAGAAAGTCTAAGTATGCCAATGTCAGGCCTCTTTTGAAATGAAAAATGTTTGTGCTTTATTTAACTGCAATAATTTACTTTGTTCAGGATCCAGTGTCGGGTTGGCAAAGCGGCGTCTTTTTGCCGCATCCGGCAAAAACTCGTTCAGCATAAGACAGCACCACTTTATCTTAAAAACAGGGAAAAGCAAGCGCGCCCGTTTGGCCAACTCAGCTTTATTTTTCGAATAGTCCAATGCCTCTGAAATAAAAATATCTAAATATTTTAGCGAAACAGGAACTGCCGGTTGCAAAAAAAAATCTCCAACCATTTTTGCGGGATCATCCCAACCTGCATATTCAAAGTCAATAAAGCAAATATCTTCAGAGCCTTTTAGTAAAGCATTATGAAAACCAAAATCTGATGGAGAAATACACCGATCCTCGGCATCAAGTTCTCTGGAAATCGATCCGTCACTGCTGGTAATTTTATTTTTTATTGACTTCCAGGCATTTTCAATTTCATCTACAAAAGAAATCACTTTACGGTCTAGCTCGGACACCACAGGTAGATTCCTCAAGCGATTTAGGCGTTCATTGATGATAAAAAAATGCCGCTCTATGCTAAAGCAACCTTCGGATGCAACTGGGAGAGTTTGATCTCGATCCTGCCGGGCATTGAGTCCTTTAATGAAGCTGGCCGCCGCCATGATATGCTTTTGGGTCAATTCTAAACTTTCCAGCTTTCTCCCTTCGACAAACTCATATAAACCTATATTATTTTTTTGATCGCAAAAAATCGGCTTCGGAACACATTCTAGTCTGATCTTACAGGCATACGAAAGAAAAGCATATTCAGCGGCAAGACGATTGCGCGTATCAGAAGGATGACTGTAATAGGTTTTAGCAAGATATTTTCCAGCATTGGTTTGAACTGAGACTACTCTATTGTTGCCCCCTCCATATATAGGGTTAATCTCTATTCCACCAGCATCGATACCGGCACCCACTAACATATCTGTGATGAATGAATTCAGGTTTTCCATTTCATCTCAAAATAATTTCTGATTTCCTTCCAGGATTCGAGTCTCGCCCCCATCCCCTCCACACCGTGGTTATTTTCCGGATCGAACAAGATGCGTTCTGTCTTTTGAGGGAACTCAGGCATCAATAATATTTCAGGCAGGTCATCAATGAAAAAATCGCATTCGCACTGGGCAATACGTGCCAACTTATCCTTCTTCGTCACTTCAAAAAAAACCTGATCCGGCTCGATCAGGTTTTCAATACCATCCACTAAAAAACTTTCTACCCACCCTCTGGCGGCCTGGTGAAGGTCGTATTTCGGACCCCTAAAAGGATAGTTGGTCTTGTGGCTAACGATGACCATAGCAATCCCTCTATTACGGGCAAGCCGCATAAACTCAATTGCCCCAGGGTACGCTAGTGCATCACCCATCCTTGTTCCATAGACGTAACCCTGCATTTCCGTCCAGGTATCTTCATTATCGGCCTTTCTCAAAAAATCACGGACTGCCAGTTTAGACTTAGGCAGATCGGCTGGAATCAGCTGTTTCTCAATGGCCACTCTGTAGAACAGTTCGTCATAGCTGACAATGGTATTGTCAAAATCAAATCCGATGCGCATTCTAAATTGATATGTGTTTGTATGCGTCTAACACCTGGCGGGAAATATTTTCTTCAGTTAAACCATATTTTTTTCTAGCATAACTCTGAGAGCCGACTTCGTGCATGAATTCGTCATCCGTGCCAAATGAGATCAGTCTACCTTTCATGGGAGGTTGTCTGGCCAGCCATTCTGCAATACTGCCCGCAAGCCCTCCAATTTTATTATGCTCTTCCACAACAGCGACAACAGGGTAATCGGCAAACACATTCTTTATCGTCTCTTCATCCAACGGTTTAACCGTATGGAAACTTTCAACCCGGGCATTCACACCCTGCGAGGAAAGCATCTCAGCCGCCTTCACTACTATAGGCAATAAGATTCCGGTACTGATAAGACATACATCCGAGCCTTCCTGGACAGTAATAGACCGACCTATTTCAAAATGATCATCTTTTTTAGGAGTAACTGCCTCCCCCTTTTTACCAATACGAATATACACAGGTCCCTTCTGCTGGAGAGCGGCCCGAAGACACTGGCGAAGCTCCACTTCATCTGCTGGCGCAAGAACCGTCATGTTTGGCAACACTCTCATAATGGCCAGGTCTTCACAGGAGTGATGGGTCGGCCCAAGGTCGGCATAGGACAACCCGGAACCGGTTCCAACAATGGTGACCGGAACATTTTGATAACATGCATCCACCCTTATTTGCTCATAGCATCGCGTGGTCGTGAAGGGGGTGATCGTGTAAATAATCGGCCGTAATCCAGAAAGAGCCATTCCAGCAGCTACCCCCATCATATTCGCTTCGGCCACACCGCAATTGAAGAATCGCCTTCCGTTTTGTCCTTTGAATTTATCAAATAACTTATTACCTATATCCCCCGACAAAAGTACTATGCGGGAATCTTCGGAACTCAGTTTTGTAGCTTCGTCAGCAAAAGCATTTCTCATTTAACGAGTCCTAATTCTTTATGTGCAGAAACAAGTTCTTCTTCTGAGGGAATTCTGTAATGCCAGTTGTTGTCATCCTCCATAAAAGATACACCTTTACCTTTTACAGTATGCGCAATGACTGCAACTGGTTTTCCCTCGCTATTTTTTTCTTTGGTTAATACCTCTACAAGCTGGCCCATATCGTGGCCATTAATTTCGCAGGCATCCCAACCGAATGCACGCCATTTATCTACCAGCGGAGCCAACGCCAAAATTTCTTCACTTCGGCCTGTAGCCTGCCATTTATTGAAGTCAACAACCACCATAAGATTATCAACCTTCTGAGCCGCCGCCATCATGGCCGCCTCCCACACCGACCCCTCATTGCACTCGCCGTCACTAAGAAGCGCAATCACCTTGTAACTTTGTTTCTGAATCCGAGCAGATAATGCCATGCCCAATCCAATCGGCAAACCATGCCCAAGGGAACCCGTAGCCGCCTCAATTCCAGCCAAGTGATCCGGGGTAGGAGGATGTTCTGCAAAAATTCCACCATCTTCTCCATAAGAATCCAGCATTGACTCAGGGTAGAAGCCTCTCATTGCCAGAACCTGAAATAAAGCCGCCGCACCATGTCCTTTGCTCAATATGAAACGGTCCCGGTCAGGATCTCGAGGTTTTTTCGGGTCGATCCGCAAACTGTGAAAATATACCGCCACCAGAATATCAACACAGGAAAGACAAGAACCCAGATGCGGAGTTTTTGTCTTGTGTGAAGTGGAGATGATTCGCCCACGAATCTCGCTGGCAATTTCCTGTAATTTTTCCAATTCCATTGCAGAATTTCTATTTAAGGTTTATGAACATAATCCCAATGCATATCACGGAGATCGCCTAAATTGGATTGCACCCATTCAATACAATCCTCCAATCCCTCATCCAAAGAAACCTCGTCCTTCCAGCCGAGACTTTGTCGAATCTTTGAGCTATCCAGCATGTATGCGGCATCCTTACCAAGACGCTCTCCAACAACTTCAACGCAATTATCAAAATCGGCATCCAGTTTAAGACAAATTTTTTCTACCAACTCACGCACCGTCACAATCTCGTTGGTTGAGATGTGGTAGGTTTCACCCGGGGTTCCCTGTGTAGCTATTTTATGAGTCGCACTTGCAACATCGCGAAAATGAATGAAAGATCTTTTAGAGTGCCCGCCCCCATGAAGCTGAAGCTTTTTGCCAGTCAGTATCGATAGAATTGTCCTCGGAATGATCCGATAAAGTTGTTGCCCCGGACCATAGACATTGGCAGCACGCGTAAAAACCACAGGAAATTTATAGGCATCAAAAAAAGTTTTCAGGCTCATGTCTGCGGCGGCACGCGAAACCGCATAGGGAGTGCTTGGATTAAAGGGTATATCTTCCTTAATAAAGCCATCCGTGCTTCCATAAACCTCAGGGGTCGTCACATGAACATATTTATTTAAAAAATCAAAATGTCTCAAGCGGTCATGCAAACGAATGGTCGACACCACATTTGTCATGAACCAGTGGTCCGGGTATTCCCAACTTTGAGCAACCATACCCTGGGCGGCAAAATTGACCACAAATGAAGGCTTTTCGTTTTTTACCAGAGATACGATTTCTTCAAGGTTCTTGTTAAGATCGTACTTATAAAATCTGAAACCCGTATCCTTCCCATTCCAGCGATAGGGCAAAAATGCTCTATGCAGTTCATCGGATCGGCTAGCGCCCATGACTGAATGCCCCTGTTTCAGCAAAAAATCTACGAAACTTGCTCCAGAAAACGAGTTACTCCCAATAATAAAATATTTTTCCGACATAATCACTCGGCCAAAGGATTGTTATCATAAAGCCACTGCATGACCATGTGACCCACTACTAATTGCATATCCTCTGCAATCTGCATATCATCTATAGGGAAGTGAATCGCAACATCCGCCAGAGATTTACACTGCCCCCCTGAATAGCCCAAAATAGCAAAAGACTTTATATCCATAGTCTTGGAATGTTCGAGGACTTTGACTATATTGGGAGAGTTCCCACTACCAGAAAGAACAATGAGCAGATCTCCCGTCTCCCCCTGTACAGCAAGTTGTTCAGAAAAAATACTCTCATAACCCACATCGTTAGCAAGACAAGTTATCACTGCGGGGTTGGCAGAGAGAGCCAGAGCTTTTATGCCACCACCAGTACGCCGGGCAACTCCATACAAAAAGTCGTTGACCAGATGACTCGCATTGCCCGCACTGCCACCGTTCCCACAAAAAAACACCTGTCGTCCTGTTTCCCAGCAATTACGCATGTCTCGAGCTAATTCCGATACCCCAGACCATTCGGTTGACGCCAGAATAGATTGCAGACGCATCGCGTATCCCGCAAAAAACTCTTCCTGAGATTTATTTGAATCCATAATTAACTATTAGCAAATAATGTTTTTTGCATCCATTTGAGGTTATAACAAAGTTCTTCGTCCTTAACCGCACCGTTACGGTATTTCTCAATGATTTCCACCACAGCATGTTCCACTGTTTTTTTCGGCTTGAATCCAGTTGCCAGGAGCTTATCAGAATTTACTCGATACGAGCGTGGATCATTCGATTCGGTCACCTCAATTTCTACAGGAATGTGCTTAGCCGCCAGTTTAGCAATATCAAGAATCGAAATATTTTCAAAACCCGCATTGTATATACCACAAACCTTCGGGTGATCAATCAAATGAAGATAAACATCGGTAATATCATCAATATGAATATTGGGCCGAATCTGTTTGCCACCGAACACAGTAATTCTACCTTTTGAAAGTGCTTGCATGGTGAGCATATTCACTGACACATCTAAACGCATGCGAGGTGAATAGCCACAAACCGTTGCGGGACGAATAATCTGGGCCCTCATTTTATCCTTGTAACTTAAGAGCACACGTTCAGAAACCATTTTAGTTTTGTTGTATTCAGAAATCGGCTTTAACTCAAGATCCTCGGTAACCTGCTCCTCCTCCTTAATGCCATAGACACTTCCAGATGAAGCAAAGATGAACTGCTTGACGCCGACCCGTGCCGCCTTATCAGCAAGTTGCATGGTGGCTAGCGCACTGATCTCCCAAGTCAACTTGGGGTCAAGGTCACTGCAAGGATCGTTAGCCACAGAAGATAAATGAATGATCACATCAATATCATCCAAAGAAATTTGATCGATATCACAGACATCTCCTTGAATTATTTCTAAGTTCGGGTGAGGTTCAAGAAAGTTACCAAACCACATGATGTCAAGCACTCGCACTTTATAATCTCGGGCAAGTAATTTTGGAACCAGCACACTCCCTTTATATCCGCATCCCCCAGTCACTAAAATATTCATTCAGACTTCCCTTTTTATCAAAAACAGATGTTTAAATATGAATTAGCATGAAATCCAGAACCGTAAAGTTGATCTGCTTCAAGCAGACCACAAAATTTCAACAGATAAAATGGACTAATTGGATGCAATAATTTTCTTTGCAAAAACAGGGCGGGCAAGGACCATATAGATTTAGCAAGTTTGCGGAGGAAGGGGTTACACATAACAAAAAAAATGATGCGCACAACGAGGCGTAAGAACCAGCTCAACTTTACCTAAGAATGGGATTAACCCCGAACTTGATCTACATTGCAAACTAGCTCTTCAGCCCTGCAATACAAGAATAGTTAATATGATGCATCAATGGGTTTATATTGTTGCTTGCAATAAACTCATCAAAAGCATCTCTCGCCCCGGAATGATGCCCATAATCATCAATAATAATAACTCCATTTTTCGAAAGCCTGTCATAAAACTCATTTAAAGCTAACAGCGTTGGTTCGTACCAATCCATATCTAAGCGGAGAATGGATATCTTATCTATTTGCCTCAACTCTTTAACTTTATCCTGAATTTTTCCCTTAATTAAGGTAAACCTACCCCATTCTCCGTAAATTTCTTGTAAAAAATCAGTTGTCTCATGGTGACATGCTTTAGCCCAACTGCCATTTTTACTGACTTCAATTTCATATCTTTCTTTCATATTATTACCCCACACATCAACCTCATTTTGTGCGGGGGCAGGATGTCCCTCAAACGTATCAACACCTATCACATTTCTTTGGGATTGACTTTTCTCTAGACATAAACCAACCAGGCCCAGACTTCCGCCTTTCCAAACTCCCAATTCTAAAATGGATCCTTCTATATTGTTTTTTTCTACATACTCAACCGAGCGCCAAAAATCATAAAGCACCTCAACTGACAACATCGTTCTATGACGAATCTTTTCATAAGATGCCAAAAATTCCACATCCACAATACTGTTAAACGCATTGGTGTGGTTTAGTGCTTGTTTTTTTTGAAAATTAATTTCCACTCAACATCATCCTTTCTAATGTTAAGGATGCAAACATTCAGACTTCCTTTAATATCCGCAACTAAAATCACACGCTATATATGTTTCTTATCGACAAGTAATAATCTAAACTTAACTGCATACAAAAATCAGGGCGAAAGAGGTCCAAATTAGGGGTGGCAAGCATTTCGGCAAAGTTTAATTAAAAAAGAAGTAGCAAACTAGTTGGAATTATAACATGACCCCACATGAGTTCAAATGGTTTTGATTTAAAACTCCCTATGCGGTAAAATGGTCTCGCTTTAAAAGCTGTGGAAGCAATCAAAGATTCGGGATATTTTCACACCATACCTATTCCATTGATTCTATAACTTAATGTGATTTGGGAGCTCGCTTTACTCCTGGCATTGGGATAGCAAATAATGAATCATACAGGCTATTACAATTTCCAGATTGATCAAAGGATAAATAGGCCAATCAGAGGTATTACCAAACAAAAATTAGGAGGAGAGTAAAGAGTTTATTATTGCCATAAATTCTTCAACAGTCATTACCCCCATTTCATACAGCCGGGGACCTAATTAATCCCAATAATAAGTGTCCCCCTCCCATCAAAATTTATTTAGCCCTCGCATATACCATGGACCCAATAAACCTATCCTATAAGCCCCACATTGACGGATTAAGAACGGTTGCTGTCGTCCTGGTTATTCTCTTCCATCTGAATTCCAATATTTTTTCTGGAGGGTATTTAGGCGTTGATATGTTTTTTGTAATATCAGGGTTTGTGATTACCCAAAGCCTGCACAAAGACTATCTGGAAAACGGCAGGATTAGTCTTACTCAATTTTACATCAGAAGGTTTAAGCGAATCTATCCTGTACTCATTGCAGTGATTATTCCCACACTGATTTTTTATTTTTTATTCGGCAATCTGGAACAAACAAACCGGGTCATTAAAAGTAGCCTTCTCGCCTTAGTAGGCCTTTCTAATTTATACTTTACAAATGCCACTGATGAGTATTTTTTGCCAGATGTGTGGAATCCTTTTCTTCACACTTGGTCATTGGGGGTCGAAGAACAATTTTATTTTATTTATCCCATATTGCTAATCATTGGATTATGGGTAGTCCGCAAATTTAAATTCAATCCAAACATCATTCCAGTTGCAATATTAGCCGTTTGTTTATTTCTATATATCACCTTTTGCCTAAACAAAGGCTCTTTAATCGGAGGATTTTATTTCCCCACTGCACGCTTTTGGGAGCTAGGAGTAGGCTGTGCCCTATTCTATTTTTCAAGCACATCACTTGACATACCCACAAGAACCTTATGCATAATTTCCACTGCAACCTTTTTCTACCTACAAGCTTTCCATTCAACAATAGACAATTTACACATCGAAACCCTCTTGACCGTACTGGCAACTGCAATAGCCATTCACACTAAGGGAGATTTTGCGAAAAACTTCCTTCAGCATAAAACAATCGTCTACCTAGGAAAAACCTCTTACTCATTATATCTTTGGCACCTTCCCATCGCTTACCTATTCGGTTTGTATCTCAGTGAAATTAAATATTTGATTTTTACGCCCTTAGCTACATTTGGATGCGCTTTACTCTCATACAATTTAATTGAAAAACCTTTTCGCCAATCAAACATATTAAATAATAATCCAATAAAGTTCTTCAGCACCCTAATAGTAATTTTCTTGGGAGTTTCGGCTTTATTTTTTACCAAATTTCATACATTGAGCGCCCTACAAATTAAACAAGAAATCAATTATTCGATTTTCATGTTTGACAATAAATTAAAAAATATTAACTTCTCGCAATTTACAAACAAACTCACGTATGAATACACTCTTAAACCTGATGAGCTATGTGAAATTTCAAAAAAAATGGGTGTCGTAATCTTTTTTAAGTGCAAACCCGACTCAAATACTAATGTTTTTTTATTAACAGGCGATAGTCACGCTGAGCATTTACTACCCACCCTTGACAACTCCTCCACAATAAAAAATTTTTTTTATTATCGAACGCCAATATGCATTTATAGTAGCAATCCATGCTTGGCATTCCAGGATTTAAGCAAAAACCTAATTGAAGATATAAAAGGAAAGTATGAAAACATTTTTTTCATCCTTTCCTTTCGCTATGGACATGCTGACGAGACGTTTGAGGCAAATGCTACAAAATTCATTCAATCAATGAATAAAAAGGTAAAAATCATACTAAATGCCCCAACGCCTGCCTTTGACAAGGGTCCTAAAAAATGCAACGCGGATGGCTCGGATTGCACCATAAACAGAGAAAAAGAGTTACAACGCCGATCTGAAATTTTCAGGATTTTAAAAAGGTTGGAAAATCAATTTGATAATGTTTATGTCTATGATTCTTTTTACCAGATATGCCCTGATAAAATTTGCACCCTATATGACACAAAAAAAGATTTATTATTTTTTCGCGACACCGACCATTTAACTATTGAGGGAGCAAAATTTCTAACTCCGCATTTTGATAATTGGTTGCGTCAAAGTTTCAATTTAAGTGATTCTACTTTGTAGGCCTGGCAAGTTACTAAGTTTTTTCTTGAACCTTCACCCATAAATCACCCTGTCTCAGCGTTTATTATCCAGCAATTCCAACACCAACATTTGACAAGCTTTTACTTTCAGGTAGATTGTAAAGGTCGAACATACAGTTAACGGGGATAACTCTATATTTCAGTTTTATTCTTCTTCCATCATTTTAGCCATTTCTCTAAACGATGGACTACCATCTAGCAACTGCTCGTAGGTTCCCTGCATCCCTACCCGACCACCTTCGAATTCCACAATCATATCGCAATTCCTGACTGTGGATATTCGGTGAGCGATGATCAGGACGGTGAGATTACGCTGAAGCTCTTCAATAGATTTCATCACGGCATTTTCGGTAGTATTATCCAAAGCACTGGTAGCTTCATCAAACACCAGCACACTGGCCTTTTTATAAAGTGCTCGGGCAATACCAATGCGTTGGCGTTGACCGCCTGAGAGACGAATGCCCCTTTCCCCCACGAGAGCCTTATAGCCTTCGGCCCTGCTTTCGATAAAGTCAGCAATTTGTGCCTTTTGTGCGGCCAGTTGCACCCTACCCATATCAATATCTTCAGGGGGAATACCAAAGGCAATATTCTCCGCAAGAGAATTATCTGACAGATAAATACTTTGCGGCACATGGGCAATGGTTCTTTGCCAAGCCTTGATCTGATGTCCCTCTATAGGTTTATCATCTATCAATACTTCCCCTTCAGTAGGATTCAAAAGCCCCATCAATATATCCAAGGCGGTGCTCTTACCACTACCGGTCCTTCCAACAAAACCAACCCGTGCGCCTTTAGGGATTCTGAGATCTAGGCCTTCTAGGACCCAAGGCCCCTCTTGAGAATATTGAAAGCTAACTCCCTTGAATTGGATAGAATCTTTAAAATTCAGCGGTACAATATCAGATTTAAGCGATTCTTCCGACAGGGGCTGATCGAGAAGTTTCAGGGTATCAACGATTGAAGCATACGAACCCGCAATTCTCGTCCAGCTTCCATACCACTGTTGTAGAGCAGGCAGAACTCGTTGGGCTCCAATTGCTAAGGCTCCGAGCACTGGCATGGCTTCTGCAAGCCCCCCAGACTTAAGGCTAAGAAAATAAGCCAGAACAGCAATCAATATCATTCCCAGCGATTCCAAAGCATAACGAGGGCTTTGGGAAACAAAAATATTATTACCCTGAGCCCACCGCAACGAATGATCGGCTTTCCGGTAAACATCGCAGTAAATGGATTGCGCCCCCTCAAGTAGCACATCACGAATTCCACCCAAACCTTCCTGTAATGCTTTTACGACCTGAGTCTGCTCGCGAGCAATGCGCTGACTGTTGAGATTCACCCTTTGACGGGTAAACCATGTGATCAGTCCATAGCTGGTCCCAAAAATAATTATTGAAGCTGAAGCCACCTTTGTATCAATAACGAATAAGGCCCCCATTATGGCAACTGATACAATAAACGAGCTTATCATCAACAACAATGTCAGCAAAACTTCGAACACAACACCATTGACCTTATAAGTAATGCTACTGATCACCTCGCTACTGTTGCGGGCCACATGCACTCGATAGGGCTGATAGAGGGTTCTACGATATACTTCGATACTCAGGTCCGCACCAACGGCAAATGCCATTCGGGTACTAACCCACAAAAGTAGCATACGAAAAATACCTGCTACTAGCGCGGCTACTCCAAACAGGACTGTCAGTGGCAATACCAATTGATCGGCAGAGGTAATGCCAAAAGTCGGTGCCAGATCTTGAACAATTGGGTGGGTAAAAACTTTTTCCGGAACAATCAGTATACCCAGAAAGGGCAATACGGCTCCCAAACTAATCATTTCTATGAATGCGCTGACAAGCATCAAGCCCAATAAAAGCCAAAATTGAAATTGACGACGCGGACTGAGATGATGCCACAGGCGAAACAATAAAGGTGATAAGGCAGTAGAATGGGTAGAAGAGTTCACTGTATTTTGCTTCCCCAAAAAACAATTTTTCTCACAAATTCAACCTCCAGGCACAATCTTTCGTTGAGTCCTCCTAAAAGTCTGTACTAACTTAGCAATGTAATGCAGTTAACAAATATCTACAAGCAGATAGAAAAAGAACCTGCGAGGAAAGAGAATCGCGTCTCCCTTACACCAAAATAATCCGCTAGTTCTTAAATACTCCTGCCTCGTTGGCCTACCACATTCAAACCGGGATTATTCAAACGCCGTATTTGGCAAAGCCCAGCTCTCTGAAGAACATCAACAACATAGGACTCTTTTTGCGGTTGGTCGTAACGCGGCGCAAGCATATCAAAGGTATCAAGCACAGCCCATTGATAACGTTGCTTCCAAGATAGTTCAGGTTCCTCAACATAGTTTGCAATTGGAATCAAAAAACGAAATAGGCGGCCTAAAATGGGAATCCGGAAAAGCACTTCTGTCAGGGGCCACAGAAATGGCATCATCCCATGTATCAAGACTAGTAAAATTTTTGAATTTAGCCATCGAGTGAAAAATCTCAATGGATACTTACTATTGAGCAAAGTAAATTTGTTGCGCTCATATATAGTCACAGCAAACTTCCCTCCGGCTTTCAGGACACGAGGTATCACGCTCAGGGCTAATCCTGGGTCAGGGGTGTGTTGAATTACGCCTATACAATAGCACGCGTCCAGAACCCCATCGCGAAAAGGAAGCTCAAAAATACTTCCCTGAACTAAATGAACATTATCCCTGCTCCCCAGCATTTCAGCTGCAGCATCCACCGCATTACTGATGTCCACACCAACAACCTGACATTTATCGCGTGAAGCAACTTCAAGAAAACGACCCGCTCCACACCCAACATCTAATACCCACTCCCCACTAGTCCAATTTTTTTCCCACTCGCTCTCCGTATACAATCGTCTCTCCGATTGCGCAATTCCATTTATAGAATCAATCTGAACCCTTTTAAACCGGTTCCATTGGTATCCAAAAGATGATGCATAGTTTTCGCTGGGAACAAAACGAGGAATCCCGGATTTAATAGGCCAATTAATACCACACCTAAGACACCCCAACGAACCAGTAATAATCTCTTCTTTTTCCACAGTCTCTTTCGCTAACAATTCCAAAGCCCCATGGCATTTGGGACAACCCAGTATCTGCAACAGTTTTTGCTTCATTTATATATTTGTGTGGATATTAGAATATTGAAAGCGACCAGATCGGTTGATGAGAAGGGCTGGTCGTGATGAGTTTACCGAAATAAGGAAAGAGCAATTGACCGAATGCAAATAAAACAGGTTTCGTTTTAATTCCCAAGCTTAACCATGTCGATATATTGACTTTAAAAAAATCTCTCACTGGCTCATTATATACCAAGATGACACTTCAGTTCGAGGTAAAATTATGGGAATCCTGTACGTCTATGATAAAGATCCGCTCCTCATATAAAAACTCTCTTATCTCCGGCACAGATCCCTAATATTACTCAAGAGGATATAAATAGTTTGCCCACTTGTCCATAAAGAGTTCTCCAAATCAGTCAAGAGGGCCGGTGAGTCTAGCAGTTTGATTCCAGAAAAACGCATTGAAAGTAATCGCAGATTAAACACCTCTCTAAAGGCCACATTGATTGACAGGGTGATTTGGAAATGGTAAAAAAATATGCGGTGAATCACCTTATAATCCAATATTTCCTTACATTCCAAAAGTAGAAATAGCTTGGGAGGGTTATTCAACAATCCTGAAAAAATATGACTCCACAATATTTAATTGTGCCACTACAAACGGTCAACCAAACCCTATTTCCTTTGGCGACTTCATTTACTTTCATAAATGGCCTTAAGCCTATATCAAAAATATAGCAGGTTTAATCAGGCCAACTAAAAACAAACAAATAAGTTCTGACTAATATGAGAATAAAAAAATGCAGAATATGCAACGCTAGTAAAGAACATATAATTGATGTTTTAGACTATAAACGAGTTGCGCTTGCGGGAAATCTTTTAAAAAAGAACCAATTAAAGGCAGAAAAAAAATACCCCCTAAAATTGGTACTGTGCAAGAAATGCAAACATCTCCAAATCAATTTCCTCCCCAAGCAGGATTTAATGTTTAAAAAATACCTTTGGGAAACAGGGGTTTCCTCACACAATATTAGCTTAATCACTAAATTATCAAATACCATCCAACATAAAAAAACTATAACTCAAAAAACAAAAATCATAGAAATTGCCAGCAACGATGGCTCATTATTGAAAGTTTTTTCAAAAAAATTTAAGTGCGAGGTTCTAGGTGTTGATCCCGCCAAAAATTTCAGCAATAAACTTAAAGATAAAAAAATTAACCAAATTACTGATTATTTTTCGCACAAACTATCTAAAAACATTAATCACAAACATGGTCTCTTTGATGTCTGCATTGCCCGAAATGTAATTGCCCACCTAAAAAATCCCAATGATATTTTCAGAGGGGTTAAAAATTTATTAGCTAAGGATGGTTTATTTATTATTGAAGTTCCACATTTACTCAATATTTTCAAATATTATCAGTATGACAATGTATTTCATGAGCATGTAGGGTTTCACTCTCTGAAGTCAATCAACGACCTATCAAAACTCCATGGTTTGCACTTATTTGATGTCGAAGAAATTGACTCACAAGGAGGCTCCATAAGGTGCTACATATCCAATAGCAAAAAAACTGTTAAAAGCAATGTAAAAAAAATTCTCGACCGTGAAATGAGAAGCAAGCTCTTTAGGAAACAATCCTGGTTAAAGTTCGCAAAAGATGTAAATAATCATAATCTGAAACTCAAAGAGCTATTAGTTGGCCTTAAATCCAAAGGAAATAGAATTTCAGTATATGGAGCATCGGGGAAAGGCCAATCATTACTACAATTTCTCGAATTAAAAAATGATTTTTTTGATCATATTTTTGACAAAAGCAAAATCAAACAAAATCTATACTCTCCAGGCACCCACATTAAAATAATGGACCCAAAATTTATTTCCAAAACGAAACCTAATTACATTCTGGTTTGCTCATGGAATATCATTAACGAAATCGCCAAAGAACAAAAAAAATATTTAATTAACGGCGGAAAATTTATTACGCCATTTCCCGAGCCTTTAATAATTTCATAATCCATGCAAAAAACACGAGTTTTAGCGTTGGGTTGTAATGGTCTGCTTGGATTTAATTTTGCAAAAGAAGTTTTAAAAAACAAGACCTTTGTATTCCGGGGAACCTACAACAAAAATTCATACAGAATTGAATCTGATCAATCAACACGAGAGCAGAAAAATTTTCTACAGTACAACCCAAACGTACATAGCAGAAAATTAATTACGGAACTAAATGATTTCCAACCAAATGTAGTTGTGAATTTTATTGGGAATTCTAATTTATTTGAAAAGTCTAAAAAAAAACATGAGGTCCAAAATCTTAAAAGCTTAAAAAATATACTTCTATCAATTGAATCCTCAAAATCAAATATTGAGCATTTCTTCAATATTGGCTCGGCGCAAGAATACAAACATAGCTTGCATCCCTTAAAAGAGTCTGATCCCTTAGCTCCCAAATCGGAATATGCCAAATCCAAGGTAAAATGCCATAAGTATGGCTTGAAATGGGCCTCCCAAAACGATATCAAATTTACAACGCTGAGAGTTTTCAACGTAATTGGAAATGATCAATTTAAGGAAAATGTTATTTTAAAATTGATGCGACTGAAGTCAGATGAAAAATTGGTCTTTCAGCAATTTAACGCAATAAGAGATTTCGTCTATATTGGAGATTTTATTTCAATATTGATGGATATTATTTCAAATCATAAAAAAATCAAACATGATGCTATCAATATAGGAACAGGCGTTCCTATAAAAATTCCTGACCTGATAGGTTTGATATCTCAGTCTCTAAAAAGAGATTTAACCAACAATATAAGCGTAAAAGCCAAAGGCAAGCTTAATTCTAACTACGCAAATATTAGCAGGCTAAAAAAGATTATCCGCATTAAAAAGCTTAAATCTATTGATGAAATTTTAAGAATATTGATAAAAGAAAATACTAATATAAATATAGGTTGAGACCTGTTTCTTCTCTTCTGGATAGCTCGCCAAGCATTCGGACAATTGCTCCGCACAATAAAATTCATTTAGCATGCAATATTAATCCTGCGGAATCTCAGGAAAATATTTTTTTAAAGATTCTTTTCCTGAAGGAATGAGAAACAATCATTAGTTTTGGAAATACTCGAATCAAATATTTAATGGCAGGAGCGGGCCTCTTTTGGTTTTTCTTCAAAAGAAAAAAAAGCCTTAAAAAATGATATTCATCTATGTGGCTTTGCTTAATAATCGAGCCAAGCAAGTCACGGCCTATGTTAACAAACGGCTTGTAGCAACAGACGCCACTAATGTGTGACCGGTTGTTCTCGTGCCTTCTGGCCCCGACCAGTGGTTCATTTATCCATAGGATGGGGCCTCGGTCCACTACTTCCATGAGAAAATACGTGTCGAAATTATCTCTCATAGAAAAATTCGGCATCACACCTTTAATCAATTCAGTGTTAAACGCATAGGAGCAAAAGGGAACAATACCCCCAAAGTCACTTGCTAAATATTGCCGCAATAAAACTTTCCTACAAGATATGACCTTTATTTCTTCTGGACCAACATAAGTTGTCTGGTTCAGATTCTTATTTCCATTACCATCAATCACCCACGCATTCGTTCCAATAGCACTTGCCAAAGGCTCTTTTTTGAATTCCTCAAGGATTCTGCCCACAAAATCTGGCTCCAAGGAATCATCATCGTGGAACATCACAAAGTACTGGGTGTCCACAAATGAGATAACCTCTTTGAAGTGTTCCAAAAAGGGTATTCCCGGAAAACGTGAAATGTACTCAACTTTTGGGTAGCGAGCCTTCATGACTTCTTGCAACTCCCGATTCGAAGAGTTGTCAGACACAACAAACCTAAAGTTTTTCTCCGTTTGATTCAGAATAGATTTGATCGCGTTCTCTGCAAAAGCCGGGCGATTGTGGCACAATAGTACTATGGTTATGGGACTCATTGTCGCTCGTATTGAAGCTGGAGTTATTTTTATTTCTGGTGTAAAGTCCGATTGAGGTGACGGTGCATGCTTTGTAGTTTAGTCAATTCCGGGGGAGAAGCAATCCGACAAAGCAGGACACTACATAAAGAACAATAATGACAATTTGCTGAAAAAGCCAGCAAATTATGTGAATTTTTTGACCTATATGCCAAGATAGAAAGCTTAATATCCCGAACACTAGAGAACAAAATTATAAGATGTGGTCGGGAGTAATTTTCTAGGGTTTCTCCTCAGAGAAAATTATTTTTGGTTGGCATTCTTTTTGAGTCGCAAATTTTCTATTTTAATAAATTCAATTTCTAATGAATACTTTGTTCCATACAATATATAAAAACAAAACTGTCCTAATTACAGGGCACACAGGCTTTAAGGGGAGCTGGCTTTCTGTATGGTTATCATCCATTGGAGCTAATGTAGTCGGGTTGTCGCTTAATATCCCAACCACTCCGTCAAACTTTGAAGCCTCTGAGGTTAATAAGGTTTTAGTTGACCATCGAGTAGATGTGCGGGATAGCATAAAATTAAGAGAAGTTATTCAGGAGAGTCAGCCAGACTTTGTCTTTCATTTAGCCGCTCAGGCACTTGTTCGACCATCTTATGAGTCTCCCCTGGAGACTATTGCCACCAATGCTTTAGGTTCAGCTAACTTACTGGATGCCCTGCGAATTTTAAGCAAACCCGTAGTAGCCGTAATGATTACCAGTGACAAGGCCTATGACAATATTGAGTGGGTCTGGGGATATCGTGAGACGGATCGTTTAGGCGGCAAGGATCCATACAGTGCTTCCAAAGGAATGGCTGAGTTGGCTATACATACCTTTGTCGAATCTTTTTTTAAAGTTCCTGAGTCAACAGTACGAGTTGGAATAACACGCGCAGGCAATGTGATAGGTGGCGGAGACTGGGCCGTTGACCGAGTCGTCCCAGATTGCATGACAGCATGGTCGCAAAATGAGGTTGTTGACATTCGTAGCCCTGATTCTACCCGGCCTTGGCAACATGTACTGGAACCACTCAGTGGATATCTGACTCTAGGTGCTGAATTAACAAAAAAGACTGAGATACACGGAGAAGCGTATAATTTTGGACCACCTGCCCATCAAAATCATTCGGTGCGTGAATTGATAAATGAAATGACAAAATACTGGGATAATATTCGATGGAATGATATATCAAAAAATCGTGAGCACCTTCATGAAGCGGGGTTACTCAAGCTAAATTGCGACAAAGCTTTGTTCGACCTGAATTGGCAACCAACTTTGCATTTTTCAGAAACCGTTCGCATGACAGTAGAGTGGTACAAAAATTATTACCAAAATATTGACTCTTCAATGTTCAATTTTACGGCAGAACAAATCAATGAATATACCTTATTTGCAAAAGCACGCCACATGAAATGGGCAACGAACGATTTATGATGGATTGGAAATACAACTGGAAATTTTTAACGAGCTTTGTGGTGAAGCGATCCATGCCTTGATCCAAGCATCTTCCATAATCTAAAATAGATGAAAAACAATGATGGAATTGAATCTAATTGGAGTCTAATTTGATGAAAGTAGTAATACTTGC
>JABIXH010000139.1 GCA_018664975.1 Nitrospina sp.
CTACCTGAGAATGATTACGATACAGTTGGTGGCTATGTCTTCGGGCTTTTTGGAAGGATTCCTAGATCAGGCGAATCGACAACCATTGACAGGTTTAAATTCCGTGTAGAAAAAATGAAGGGTTCAAGAGTCCTCAGCCTGTTTCTCACCCTTATGACCCCTCACCCATTGCTAGATAAAGAGCAGGGCGAGGATCCAGAAGACTAATGGATTTCGCAACGACACTTATACTGGTAATACTGGGAATACTGTTGGAAGCATTTTTTTCCGGATCTGAAATCGGCATGGTTTCCGTGAACCGGATTAAAATGAAGCAACTTGCCGAGGATGGGAATTCAGCGGCCCGATCAATCTTGAAACTGCTGGAAAATCCCGAACGCCTCTTCACCACCACCTCACTGGGAACCAATCTGGCAATGGTCGCCAGCACAGCGATATTCACTGCATTCATGGTCACCCACTTTGGAGATTCCGGAGAGTGGATGGCAATGTCCATCATTTCCCCACTTATATTTTTTGGAGGAGAAATTATTCCAAAGGTTATATTTCAACACCGTGCAGATTCCCTCATGTTACTCATGGTTTATCCGCTAATTTTTTTCAGTAAAGTTTTATCCCCGTTTACCTCCTGGTTATCAAAAACCTCAGCAAAACTCACTAACCGGGTTCAGTTGCCTTCCGCTGAGGAGCACAAGACATTTAGCCGGGATCAGCTTCGGAATGTATTGAGTCTGGAATCGCAGACCGTGGATTTGGGAGTGACCGAAAAAAAAATTATTCACAATATTTTTAATTTTGGAGAATTGCGGGCAGAACATTGTATGGGGCCTCTCATTCAAATGACGGCGATAAAAGATACCGCTACCATGATTGAGGCTCATGATGTTGCGAACGATTCCGGTTTTTCCAGAGTGCCTGTTTTTCATGAACGAATGTATAACCTTATTGGGATATTGAATACCTTCGACCTGCTGGATCAACCTGTTGACAACACCCCTATTACCCATCTCATCCGGCCCGCTTATTATGTTCCCCCTAATAAAAAAATAGATGATCTCCTCAAGGAACTCCAGCAACGCGGTCTGCATATGGCTATCGTGGTCGATGAGTATGGCGGATGCATCGGCTTGATCACCATTGAGGACCTACTTGAAAAAATTGTTGGAGAAATTGAGGACGAGTACGACAAGCCAGAAAAAACTTACAAACCTTATGCCGATGGAGGATACCAAGTGGAGGGCAGTACTGAAATTAGTGTTCTCAACGATATGTTGAGTTGGGATCTCCCAAGTGGAGACTTCGATACTCTTGCGGGATTAGCCATAAACAAATTCGAAAGAATCCCAAACCCAGGCGATCAAGTAATTGTCGGACTCTATCGAATAACTGTTAAAGAAGCCAGCAAGCGAAAAATACAATCCCTGATCATCCGCAAACTTGAACCCGCGCAGAATCCTGACTTAAGTTAAGAATCTCCATCCCCTTAAATTTTTCTGATCTTACCCAGTTCCTGATAAGCAGACTGAATTTCTATAAACTTAAGGTGGGCCTTCTGAACTATCACTTCATCCTCCATGGATACTCGGTCAGGATGATACTGACTGGCCATTTTTCGGTAGGCTTTTTTAATTTCATCATTGGAGGCATTGGAGGGAAGCTCTAAAGTTTGGTAAGGCGTTTTAAAAGGATGAAGGGAGTACTTCGCCCTGACTTCATTATGTTTTTCATAAGGCACTTCCAATATCAAACCAATATTCTTGATCAGGGTTTGAGCCTCTTCATTCAGGTCATCCACTATCAAGGAAATTTGATAACAAAGTGCGAGGAGCAAGAGATTATAATTACCCTGGCAGGATTTTTTATATTCGTCAACAAACCGGTCAATATCAGGTTTTTTAGACTGAACTTCCTTTATCAATCCATCAAGATGTTTTAGATCCTTGGGACCATATCCCAGGTTTTTAATAAAAAATTTATGTATTACACTCACTTTTTTGGGGCCAAATTCTCCCGACTCTATGCCAACACGCGTTAGAATTATTACCAAACATGAAATAAATTCACCCTGATGAATAATGCCGGGCAAGCTGTCCTGCAGTTTTTTCTGGAGTTTTTTACCCAAAAAATGTTCAATAGTACCCCCGACAACGGCACCTAAAGGACCGCCACGTAAAAACCCCAAACCAGCACCCATCCACCATGACATAAAGATTCTCACGCAAAATTTACAAACTGAAACTATAACACATACGAGGCTCTGCAATTGCCTGAGCAGAGACCTTAAAAAACTTTGACAAATGTAATAAAAACAATCAAATGGAGAAATCAATTAATGATCAAACATATTGTTATGTTCAAGCTTGCAGATAAGAGCCCGGAAAAAATGGATCAAGCGACCGAGGCCCTCAAAAGCCTGAGTGGAAATATTGAAACTCTGAAATTCATAGAGATTGGTACTGATTTTTTAGGCTCAGAAAGAAGCTATGATATCGTTCTCACAGCTTTTTTTGATGACCGTGACGGATTAAAAACTTATGCAGGTCATAAAAATCATTTACCTGTAGTTGAAAAAATGCGCTCCCTTTGCTCTTCATCCATTGTTGTGGACTATGAAACCAAATAAGGATTCGATTAACTGCAATAGTTTTGCATTAGCTACGCCCTGAATTCAGCAGTATTTAATGTCCTATGGGTAAATAAACTGTTGTACTTTATTTTTCCAAGTGCTACAGTTCAAGGAATTTTTATCCAACCTTGGGTAATAAATTAAGGTTTTGAGTTACCTTCCCGAATGAATTCATTTGAAAATTCCATAATTCAGGAGATTCGGCAATGGCAACGAAAAAAAAAGTCACCAAGAAAAAAGTCGTAAAAAAGAAAGCGCCGGTCAAGAAAAAAGTGGCTAAAAAGAAAGTTGTGAAAAAAACTGCTCCGGCCAAGAAAAAAGTGACCAAAAAGAAGGTCGCAAAAAAGGCAGCACCGACCAAGAAAAAAGTGACCAAAAAGAAGGTCGCAAAGAAGACAGCACCGGCCAAGAAAAAAGTGACTAAAAAAAAGGTCGCAAAGAAGACAGCACCGGCCAAGAAAAAAGTGACCAAAAAGAAGGTCGCAAAGAAGACGGCACCGGCCAAGAAAAAAGTGACTACAAAGAAGGACGTAAAGAAGAGAGCGGTAGCTAAAAAAGCTGTTAAAGCAAAAGCGTCTTCCGCAAAAAGCACCTCAGCGAATAAAAAAGCCAAGCAAACCGGCCTCAAGCCTGGAAAGTTAAGACTTGTAAAGCAGGAACTTCCTAACCTTGATCCCGCAATTCTTAAAATTCGTGAGCGACTTATTACTAACCGCTCCGAATTAATGAAGTTGATTCGGTCGTCACAATCAGTGGAACGGGAAGCAGGAGACCTGACTTTCAGCAATGAAATTGATCTTGCCTCAAGCCTTGAGGGGAGGGAGATGATTTTTCAATTATCGAGCAGAGACCGCAATGAACTTAAGTTGATTGAGGATACATTGTTCAGGATCAACAGCGGTACTTACGGGGAATGTGAGTCTTGCGAAAAAAAGATTAGCCTGAAACGTTTGCAAATTATGCCATTGACGGCTTTATGCATTGAATGCCAGGAAGCCGCCGTAAACATTTAAACTAACCGCAGTTTTAGTTTCCATGACATTTTTTGTATTTCTTCCCACTCCCACACGGACAGGGATCGTTACGACCCACCTTTTCTTCATCGCGCCGAACAGTTACGGGTTTTTCAGAAGCTTCCGAGCCTCCCCGGTGTTCCACAACCTTGGCAGGTTTACTTGCCAACTCATCCGAAATATCAGATTCCTGATTAATCTGAACCTTGAACAAATATTCCGTTGTTTCCTCTTTAATGCGGGCCATCATGGCACCGAACAAATCAAACCCTTCTTTCTTATATTCTGTCAGAGGGTTTTTCTGGGCATAACCCCGCAAACCAATTCCTTCCTTCAGGTGATCCATCCCTAACAGGTGATCTTTCCATAGTCCATCCAACACCTGAAGCATTATTACTTTTTCAACATGGCGAATAAAATCAGGTTCAACGCCTTCTTCCTTTTTCTCATAGGCCTCGACCACTGCTTCCATCACGGTATCATGAAGTATTTCTCTATTACAGTTTTCCAACTCCAATTTTATACTTCTCTGAAGCATGAGTTCATGATCGCCGGACTTTTGAATATGAACTGCAAATTGCCTTTCCAATAACTCATTTAACGCCTCGATGTCCCACTCCTCAGGATAGATCTTTTCATGAGCAATATCTGCCAGCGCATCATCCACCACCTCATCCGCCATTTCCAACAGGATTTCTTTAGCATTATCGGTATTTATGATATCCCGACGCAAAGCATAAAGAACCTCTCTTTGACGGTTCATGACGTCATCATATTCCAGGAGATGTTTACGGATATCAAAATTATGGGCTTCCACCTTCCTCTGGGCATTGGCTACCGCTTTGGAAACCATGGCGTGCTCAATAGGTTGGCCATCCTCCATTCCCAGCCGTGCCATTAAAGGAGAAATTTTATCGGACCCGAAAATGCGTAATAAATCATCCTCAAGACTGAGATAAAATCGTGAAGACCCCTTGTCTCCCTGCCTGCCAGACCGACCTCGCAACTGATTATCAATTCGCCGGCTTTCATGCCGCTCTGTGCCAAGAATATGGAGGCCACCCAGTTCCGGGATTCCCTCACCCAAAACAATATCTGTACCTCTTCCGGCCATATTCGTGGCAATGGTCACTCCACCCGGTTGCCCAGCCTGGGAAATAATTTCAGCCTCTTGTTCGTGATGTTTGGCATTTAAAACATTGTGTTTGATACCAGATTTTTTCAATTTTTTGCTCAAAAGCTCTGACCGCTCAATAGAAATTGTACCGACCAGAACAGGCCTCTTCATAGAATTTAATTCCTGAATCTCTTCAATGACAGCATCAAATTTTTCACTTTCTGTTCTGTAAATCACATCTGGGTAATCGTCTCGAATCATAGGCTGGTTAGTGGGAACCACCACCACTTGGAGCTTGTAAATGGATCCAAACTCTTCCGCTTCTGTATCTGCTGTTCCGGTCATGCCACCCAGTTTTTCATACATACGAAAATAATTTTGGAATGTGATACTGGCGAGGGTTTGGTTTTCGTTCTCTATTTTCACCCCCTCCTTTGCTTCCAATGCCTGATGCAGTCCATCACTATAACGCCGGCCTGCCATCATCCGACCCGTGAACTCATCAATAATGACGACCTCTCCATTATTGACCACATAGTCCACTTCATTTTTGAACAGGCCATGTGCTTTAACCGCCTGGTTAAGGCAGTGTAAAGTTTCTATATTAGCCGGATCATACAGGTTCTCCACATCTAACAATTTTTCCATGATGGCAATTCCTTCATCCGTCAAGGAAGCTGTCTTGGCTTTTTCATCAATCAGGTAATGCTCTTCCTTTTTTAGTTTGGGAATGAGCTGATTTACTTTGTAATATTTGTCTGTAGATTCTTCCGCCTGACCTGAAATGATTAAAGGTGTGCGGGCCTCATCAATTAGTATGCTGTCCACCTCATCGACAATGGCAAAATTCAATTCACGTTGAACCATTTGCTCTCTTGAGAACTTCATATTGTCCCGAAGATAATCAAACCCAAACTCATTATTGGTGCCATACAATACATCAGCGGCATAAGCGGCTTTTCTTTCTTCTTCAGGAATATCGTGATAGATCATGCCCACTGACAAACCTAAAAATTTATAAATCTTACCCATCCACTCGCTGTCACGGCGAGCCAGATAATCATTAACCGTTACAACATGCACGCCCTTTTCTGATAAGGCATTCAAATAAACCGGCAAAGTTGCCATCAGGGTTTTTCCTTCCCCTGTTTTCATTTCCGCTATTTTTCCTTCATGTAAAACGACCCCGCCAATGATCTGCACATCGAAGGGACGCATTTCCAGAGTCCGCCGACTGGCTTCACGAACCACCGCAAATGCCTCGGGCAGGATATCTTCCAATGAAGAACCATTAGCCAGCTTTTCTTTCAGGTAGGGTGTTTTTGCCTTAAGCTGATCGTCAGAAAGAATCTCAATTTCTTCTTCCAGGGCATTTACAGCCTCCACATAGGTCTGTATACGCTTTATTTCTCGATCATTGTGGGTACCCACCAGCTTTTTGATTAAACCAAATACCATGTCATTTCCTAAAATTTAATTACTGGAATATTAAAAGCACGAAAACACCAGCCCTAAATATCAAGGCCAAGCTCTATCATATAAGGATACACACGGAAGTTTCGGGGTATCGGGTGGGGGAAAAATAACTCGATTTGGGGAGACAAAATAGTCGCCAAGGAGCTGTTAAAAACTAATCTTCTAAAATATAGTTCTTTGGACTGACAGGCACACTATTGAGCAATACTTCATAATGGAGATGAGGCCCGGTGCTACGTCCTGTATTTCCAACCAGCGAAACAACTTGTCCACGCTTGACCTTGTCTCCGACTTTGACCAAATGTTTGGAGTTGTGCCCGTAACGTGTAACAAGGCCATAACCATGGTCAATTTCAACCATGTTTCCATAGCCATACTCTCTTCCCTCTACCACAACAACACCATCGGCTGTAGCCCTCACCGGAGCACCTGTTCGAGCCGCAATATCCCAACCTTCATGCTTTTCCCTTAAACCTGTGAAGGGAGATTTGCGGAATCCAAAACTTGAGGTCACCCAACCCCGAGTAGGCCAAATTGAAGGGGTTGAAGAAAGTAATGATCTTTGATTTTTAAAGAAATCGTCCAACTCCTGAAAACTGATACTTTGGATTTTAGCCTGCTTTCCCAAGTGATCCAGCCCATTGGATAAACGCTCAACCCGACCGGCCGCACCTCTGCCCATGGCTGTCGTAAAGCTATTTGTGCTTAACCCATAAGGACCACCAACACCCCAGTTTTTCTCAATCGATTGAGGCGAGTTTTCCAGGGCTGTAATGACCCGAAGTTTTTTCTCAAAACGTTCCAGTCGAACCATTTCGGTTTCGAAATTTTTTACCTGTTGGGCAAATTTTTCAACCTGGATTTTACTAATTTTTGATTCTCGTCGGAGCTTGACTAACTCTGCTTCACTGCCCTGCATATTCAAATATTGCTGAACAAAATAGAAAGAAGAGCCTAGAACCCCTACCAAAACTACCAAAGACACCAAAATACCAAATTTCACAAAGCGTCTTGGCAAGCGCAGTTTTTTGGGCGCGCTCAATGATCCAGGAAAAACAACTATAGTAAATTCGTCCTTGCCCACCTTTCCTCCTTGATATAAGTTAGAAAAACTCACAATCCCTTTAATCGTAACGCTTAAACCCCTTATTTGTCAATAGTTAAATCAAAAAATCCATAAGGCGAATTAAATACGAAAATGACAAACCCCATTTCCTTTCCATAGGCTTTCAATCTAAGCCTCTTTACCTAGTTTATGGGTTCTATTTTCTCTCGAGCCTGAATATGATCCGGGTTGATGGTCAACACCTGCCTGAAAAAGTCCTGGCTCTTCTGGAGATCCCCACTTTCCTCATAAAGCAGGCCCAGACTAAATAATATGGGCACCTGTCCTTTTACATCCCCAATTTTCTGATTTATATTTATAATTTTTTCAAATCCAGCAATGGCTCCGGTTAAATTTCCCTTTGCGTAGTCACCAAATGATTTTTGTCGCAAAGATCGCGCCATAACTTTGCCATATCCCCAAGCATAGAGCTTTCCATCACTGTTCAAGGTTTCGCTAAATTCCTTTTCAAATCTTTGCTCCTCACCCAACTCCTTATAAATTTTTTTCAAGTTGAAAAAAAACATTAACTCTTTTGGATTGGTTCTAATCGCAATTCGAACTTTTTCCACCGCTTCCTGGAAGCGTTTACCATTAGAAAGAGAGGCCGCCCAATTATTCCAAGCCAAGCCATTTTCCGGGTCTAATTCTGTAGCCCGTCTAAATAACTCCTCGGCTATTTTGTCTTCATTCTTTATGTAATGCACATAACCCAACGCATACCAAACTGCGGAAGAATTCTCATGAGACTGCCGATATTCATTTAAAAAATTTTTCGCAACGTCTAAAGCCTCCATAGCATGCCAAGATTTAACCATGCTTCTGAAAAGGTAACTGGAGTCCGGCTTATCCTTGAGAATTGATTGGTAAATTTCCAGAGCTTCCTCAAACTTACCCTGAGAAAAATAAAAGTCGCCTTTAGCCTCAGGAGGTAGGCCACTCATTTCAGGATGTGTCTGGGCATTGGTATTCGAGGGCACCAACAATAAAAACACCCAAAAAACCCAATTTGAACAATGAAAATTCAAACTCCGTCTGAACAAGGCAGAAAACTTGCGATTAAAAGGCAGGTTCAAAATTTGAGGAATCCGCTTCAGGTGGGGCATCCATGCGGGCGCTTCTATCATAGAAACGTGTGAACTGGTTTTCAAAATGTAAAAACGCCTCCCCAATGGGACCGTTTCTTTGTTTCCGAATCAAGATTTCCGTCTTTCCCGGATCATCTGTTTCGGGATTATACACAACATCGCGGTAAATGAACATGACCACATCCGCATCCTGCTCAATGGAACCTGACTCCCTAAGGTCTGACAAGAGTGGCCGTTTATCCGTCCTGCTCTCCACGGCACGGCTTAACTGGGAAAGGGAAATTATCGGAACATTTAATTCTTTGGCGAGAGCCTTGAGGCCTCTGGATATTTCCGAGACCTCCAGTTGCCGGCTTTCAATATTTCCGCGTCCCTGCATCAACTGCATATAGTCCACAACAATCAACCCCAAAGACTGTTCAGCGGCAAGCCTGCGGGAACGGGCACGTATATCCAGAACCGACAAGGCCGGGCTGTCATCAATGAACAACTGTGCTTCAGCAAGTTCCCGACCCGCGTCATGCACCTTAGGCCAATCACTTTTCGCTAGGTAACCGGTGCGGACTTTCGAAGAGTCCACTTGTGCCTTGGAGCACAATAGCCGCATCCCCAATTGCTCCTTGGACATTTCAAGGCTGAAAAAAGCGGTGGGAATTTTTTTATTTAACGATACATAGCGGGCAATATCCAGAGCAAAGCTGGTTTTACCCATACTAGGCCGTGCTGCAAGGATAATCAGGTCAGAGGGTTGAAATCCTGCTGTCATATTATCCAAATCAGTGAACCCGGAAGGCACACCGGTGACCATTCCCGGTTGCTGGGAGAGTCTTTCCAGATCCGACAATCCCTTTTTTACAATTTCCGGGAGTTTATAAAAGCTGGGTTTAGATCTCTTCTCCGAGATCTCGAAAATGGACTGCTCGGCTTTATCCAGCAGAGTATCCACATCATCGCTATCGCTATAACTACTGGAAACAATTTCTGTAGCAGTTTGAATCAGATCGCGGAGGATTTTTTTTTCACGCAGGATTTTAGCGTGATGGACTACAGCGGTAGAGGTGGGAACAAAATCTTCAAGCAGGCTAAGGTATTCGAGACCTCCCACCTCTTCCAGCTCATTATTCTTTCGGAGCCGATCTGCAAGTGCCAGGACATCTATCGGTTCATTAGCCTCGAACTGCCCTCGCATTACAGCAAATATTTTTTTATGGGTGGACTTGTAGAAGTCCTCTTCCCTCAAAATTTCAAGGGCTTTGGCAATCGCGTCTTCGGAGTGCAGGCACGCCCCTAAAACACTCTGCTCAGCCTCCTTGTTATAAGGAGGCAGTTTATTCAGAGAAATGTCAGTCAGGGCATCAGCCATAATTTATTCCGGGTAAAGAGGTGAGCGCCTATACTTCAGCTTCCCCCTCTTGCTCCACTTCTTTGGTAGCCGGTTCAGAGGGTTCGGCAACTACCTGTTCTGCTTCGACAACAAGTTTAATTTCTGCCGTCACTTCCGAATGAAGTTTGACAGGAATTTTATATTCTCCAGCTTTTTTAATCGGCTCAGCTATCTGAATTTTACGCCTATCAATATCAACTCCCTGGCCTTTGAGCAAATCTGCAATTTCCTGCGCCGTGACCGAACCAAACATTTTCCCGGTATCCCCCACCTTTTTCTTAACCGTACAAGTCACTTTTGCAATTTCATCAGCAATAGTCTGGACCGATGCGATCACTTTTTTCACCTTAGACTGAACCACCAGCTTTTGGTGATTAAAGGCCTTGAGATTATTGGGGGTCGCGAGCAAAGCTTTGCCTTTGGGGATAAGAAAGTTCCTGCCATAGCCATCTTTGACTTCTACTTCATCGCCACAAAACCCTAGCCCATCCACATCTTCTTTCAACAACAGCTTCATAAAAATTTCCTTTCCTCAGGATCAAAGTCCTTCAAGTTATATCTTCAGCGCTTCTAAGTTTTCTAAAGTCCGCCCAGATATCAAACACACCTAATCCTGCCACCAAACCTATTAATAGAGGTTGCACAAATATTAATATAAAAAGAACAAACCAAAAGACAACCTGCACATTTCTGGCTTTCAGAAAATGTACGACAATACTGAGTCCCTGGGTAAAATAGAGAACAAGCATAACTAGAAAAATATTTAGGCCAGCATCCGCCAGCAAGCCTTGCCCCAGAAACAAAGCCGCTCCTGATAATATAAAACCCCAAACCAGATTTTCCGAGCAGACCCACTCAGAAAATGCTCTGCCAGAAAACAAGCCCGGCCCATAAAGCCGTGTCCAGGCAATTCGAATCAATGCATAATTAGCCGCCGCACCAATCAAAGACCCAATGAGCAAAAAAGCTGGGTAAGATGCCGCAAATACTTCTGCCGTTCGTTCTGCGAACGCCTTCATTTCCTCAACTTCAGTTTTATTCTCGCCCACAGATTCAAAAGCCTTCATGGATTGAGAAAAGTGAGCGCGAATTTGCTCTTCGAAAAACCCCTTAACCGAAGTATCCTGGTCCCCAAACAAGGTCAGCAAAAGTACAATCGAAACCAAACCCGAAGCCAGTGCACTTATAGCTATACACCTGTCACCTGGCAACCGGAAGCGGATCATCTCCCCCATCAGCAGGGCCATTAGCGCGTATTCAGCTAAAAAAAGCATTGCCTGATTGGCTCCGACTAACAACAAGAGCATCACGAAAATCAACGTAATCAGGATAATGCCAACCTGCCGGCCCCTTTGCAGGTATAAAAAAATAATTGGAAAAGGAGACAACACCCCAACCAATGCCCCCAAAGGAGGAAAAACCATCAGCGCAAAAAAAAGAAAAAAAACAAGAACTACAGGCACCAGCAGTTTTTTTTGCTGTAACGGATCAGGCAAAACTAACTTTCAACAGCAAAGGGCAATAATGCAATGTTTCTGGCTTTTTTGATGGCCCGGGTCAATATTCGTTGGCACTTGGCACAATTTCCTGAAATACGAGAAGGTACAATCTTACCTCTTTCGGAAATCAGCGGTTTCAATGCCTTGATGTCATAAAAATCAATAAAAACCTTGCTCTGATCATCGTTGCAAAACCGGCAAATTTTATTAGAAAAAAATGAACGCTTTTTAGTCTCTGGCATAATTACCTTATTATTTAGTTATATTAAGTTTTACTTTAAACAGCGTGGCGAACCACGAAAATTAAAATGGAATATCATCAGCGGCTGGAGCAGAAGAAGAACCCGTGTCCATGTTCACTTTATCCCCCTGACGGGTCAAAAACTGAACATTGTTGGCAACGACTTCAAGTTTACTTCGCTTCTGCCCATCTGTTTCCCAAGTCTGATAATTCAGCCGACCCTCAATAAAAACCAAACTCCCTTTATTCAGGTATTGAGCACAGTTTTCACCTTGCTTGGCCCAAACCGTAATGTCGACAAAACAGACCTCGTCTTTCCATTCTTCACCTTGTTTGAACTTGCGATTGACTGCTAAGCCAAAGCTGGCAACTGCGGCACCACTTGCGGTATAACGCAACTCAGGGTCCCTGGTAAGGTTGCCCATCAATAGTACCTTGTTAAAAGAAGCCATATTAAATCCTTATTTTCATCTTGTTAATCAGGAATCCTTGTCATCATCGTCTTCATCGCCATCAACCTTCTTTACCGCTTCCTCATCATCCACTATATCTTCTTTGCCCAAGGCTCTCTCTAGCTCGTCATCCTCCAAGCGGAGCACCATGAATTTGATGACCAAATCGTATAGCTTGAATTTAATTTCCAAGTCCTTGACATTAGCAGACTCAAGGGTGTGATAAATATTCAGGTATATCCCGAATCTGTTTTTCTTGACCCGATAGCCAAGGCGTTTTTTACCCCATTTTTCGACTTTCAGGCATGCACCTCCGTAACTCTTGATGAACTCGCCTATTTTTTCCAAGGCTTCATCAACGCGGGGTTCGTCAATATCGGGTTTAAGAATCAGGACACTCTGGTA